>JAKFXV010000146.1 GCA_021731205.1 Nocardioides sp.
ACGGCGTGGACTACCGGATCCTCAACGGCTACGTCTACCTCTCCCCCGTTCCGGCCCCGGTCGAGGACATCGAGGGCCGGGTCCCGCTGTTCCTCGAGCGCGCGGGCTACTACTTCGGCAACTGGGACCGGCTCTACGACGACTGGCTGGTCAAGATCCGGGCACTGGTTGCCGAGATGGCCGCCCTGGAGTTCACCGCGCTCCCGGTGATCGAGGACATGGAGGTGATCACCTCCGGTGCCGGCAAGGGCTCGGGCGCCGACCTGATCGCGGCGTACCACCGGCTGATCGACCACGCCGTCACGTTGTGGCAGCACCACTTCGAGTTCCTCAACCTGGGCTACGCGGCGTACCTCGACTTCTTCGGCTTCTGCAAGGCCGCATTCCCGAGCATCCCCGATCTGGCGATCGCGAAGATGGTCGCCGGTGTCGACGTCGACCTGTTCCGTCCCGACGACGAACTGAAGAAGCTCTCGCGCCTCGCGGTGTCGTCGGGCGTCGACAGCGCGTTCGTCTCCCGTGATCCGGCCACGATCCGTGCGGCCCTGGGCACCTCCGCGGCGGGCCAGGCATGGCTGGCGGCATGGGAGGAGTCGGCCGAGCCGTGGTTCAACTTCTCGACCGGGTCGGGCTTCTATCACTCCGACAAGATCTGGATCCAGAACGTCGAGGTGCCTTTCGGCTACATCTGCGACTACATCGCCAAGGTGAAGGAGGGGGTCGACCTCAACCGGCCGGTCGCCGCGCTGCACGCCGAGCGCGATCGGGTCGTGTCGGAGTACCGCGACCTCCTCGGCTCGGCCGAGGACCAGGCGGCCTTCGACGGCAAGCTCGGGCTGGCCCGGACGGTGTTCCCGTACGTCGAGAACCACAACTTCTACGTCGAGCACTGGGCGCACTCGGTGATCTGGCGCAAGATGCGCGACATCGGCGCGATCCTGGTCGAGGCCGGCTTCCTGGGAGCCGTCGATGACGTGTTCGTGCTGAAGAAGTACGAGGTGGCGGAGGCGATCTTCGACCTCTACTCCAGTTGGTCGGTCGGCGCCCCGTCTGCCGGTGGTGGCCACTGGCCGGGCGTGGTGGCCAAGCGGCGCAGCATCCTGGGCGCGCTGAAGGAATGGTCGGCGCCGCCCGCGCTCGGCGTACCCCCTGAGGTCGTGACCGAGCCGTTCACCGTCATGTTGTGGGGCATCACGTCCGACTCGGTGAGCGCCTGGCTCAAGGCTGGCGACGGCGAGGGCGGCGACGGCTCGCTGTCGGGCTTCGCGGCCTCCCCGGGCCTGGTCGAAGGTCCCGCAAGGGTGATCTTCTCCGCCGACGAGATCGGGTCGATCGTCGACGGCGAGATCCTGGTCGCGCCCCTCACCGCGCCGTCCTGGGCGCCGGTGTTCGGCAAGATCAAGGCGACGGTCACCGACGTCGGCGGCATGATGAGCCATGCGGCCATCGTGTGTCGTGAGTACGGCCTCCCCGCCGTCACCGGCACCGCCTTCGGCACCAAGACCATCAAGACCGGTCAGATGCTGCGTGTCGACGGCAACACCGGCAAGGTCACCGTCCTCGACTAGCTGCCACCCCTCCCCCCAGAAAAAAATCTCGCCGAGGCGTCACAAACTCGCGTCGAGAAGTCACAAACACGACGCGAGACGTCACTTTTAGTGACGCCTCGCGTCGTGTTTGTGACGCCTCGGCGAGTTGGGAGGGTCTCGGGTCGGCGGACGGTCGACCCGTCGTTCCAGCTGTCCCGCGGAGAGGGACCGTCGTACGTCACAATCGGGCCTGGTCCTAACGTGAGGGTCGGAAGGAGCAACGATGCTGACAGTTGAACAGAACGAGGAACTCACCAGCGTTGGACCCGGCACCCGGATGGGTGAACTGCTGCGGCGCTACTGGTACCCCATCGCGTTCGAGCAGGACTTCGATCAGCGACCGTCCAAGACGGTGCGCCTGCTCGGCGAGGACTGGACCCTCTACAAGACCCCCTCCGGCAAGTACGGCGTGATCGGCGAACGCTGCCCGCACCGCCGCGCCTCCTTGACGTACGGCGTCGTACACGAGGACGGCATCCGGTGCGGCTACCACGGCTGGAAGTACGACTTCGACGGCCAGTGCGTCGAGCAGCCGGCCGAGAACGACAACACCGCTTTCCGCGAGAAGATCAAGGCCAAGGCCGGCTCCGCCCAGGCCATGGGCGGGATGATCTGGGTCTACGTCGGCCCCACGCCCGTCCCCGAGCTCCCGCGCTTCGACGTCTACGTCCTCGACGGGCTGCGCGACGTCGGCGTCGCGACCTTGCCATGCAACTGGTTCCAGATCATGGAGAACTCCGTGGACCCCCACCACGTCGAGTGGCTGCACGGGGCGTACTTCGAGTTCCTCGGCCAGACCCAGGGCTTCGAGGCGCCGAAGTCGTTCCAGAAGAAGCACATCAAGGTCTCCTTCGACGAGTTCGAGTACGGCATCATCAAGCGCCGCATGCTCGAGGGCCACACCGAGAACGACGACGACTGGGCCATCGGCCACCCGCTGATGTTCCCCTACGGGATGCGCGTGGGCGGCCAGTGGATCGACCAGATGCAGATCCGGGTGCCGATCGACGACACCACCACGTGGAAGCTCTTCTACACGCTGCATCATCCCGACGGCGGCAGCTGGGAGAAGCAGGACCGCCCGGTGGTCTACGACTTCCCGTGGCGCGACGAGAACGGCGAGTTCATCACCGACTACGTCGAGGGCCAAGACGTGATGGCGTGGGTCTCGCAAGGCGAGATCACCGACCGCTCCCAAGAGCATCTCGGCCGCTCCGACCAGGGGGTCGCGATGCTGCGCAAGATGTTCAAGGAGGCGATGGCGGCCGTCGAGGACGGCGAGGACCCGCCCGGCGTCGTACGCCACAAGCACGACGTCATCCACCTGCCGTGCGAGAAGGACAAGTTCGGCGCCGGGACCGCGTTCACCGACCAGTGGATCCAGGGCGGCTCCATGCGGTACGCCCCGATCAAGGACGAGCTCCTCAAACTGCACCGCGACGCGGCTGCGGTGCGGGAGAAGGCCGGCTCGGGTGCCTGATCCGGTCACCCTCGCCAGTCACGCCCTGCCGCCCGACCCGCACAAGCTGCCGCCGGCCGGTGAGTGGTTTGCGCCGGATGCGGAGCGTCATCTGCTCGACCGCCCGAAGTTCTGCCCGATGTGCGGGGAGTCCCTCGAGCGCGGCCTGACCTCGGAGTGGTGGACGGCCAACGAGCGGGTGTTCTTGACCTGGTGTGCTGCGTGTCGGTGGACCGGCAACGTCGTGCGCTTCGACAAGGCGATCATCGAAGAGCCCGAGCACTAGCCGGTGGTCGCGAAGCAAGCGCTGATCCTCGACTTCGGCGGTCCGGTCCTGCTGACACCGTTCGAGCTGGTCGAGGAGCTCCCGGGGACGCCCGCCCACGCCCTGCTCTCGCACCGGGGACCGATGGCGTCCGACGCGCAGCCCGATCCGGACTGGACCGCACTGCAGGCCGGTGAGATCACCGAGCGGGACTACTGGGACCACCGCTCGGCGGAGTGGGCCGAGTTGTCGGGCGGCGGTGAGTCGGTGCGCGAGATGATGGCGCATCTCTATGAGCCCCCGCGCGCGTCCTTGGTCCGTCCGGTGGCGCTCCGGGCGATCCGTGACGCGCGTGCGGCCGGTCACCCTGTCGGCGTACTCACCAATGATCTGAGCGCCTTTCACAGCAACGAGTGGATCTCCCGGATGGACGTCCTGACCGAGATCGACGTCATCGTCGATGGCTCGATCGAGGGCTACCTCAAGCCGGATCCGAGGCTGTACGACCTGATGTCCGAGCGCTTGGGGGTGGCGTTCGGCGAGATGGTGTTCGTCGATGATCAGCTCACCAACGTCCGCGGCGCCGAGGCCCTCGGCATCCCGACCGTGCACCTGGATCCGCGCGATCCCGAGGCGGCGTACGCCCAGGCCCGGAAGATGTTGGGGCTGGAGGACTAGGCGCAATGGTGGAGCAACGCGAGCTGCGGGTGACCCAGATGACCTGGGAAGCCGAGGGCGTGTTGTCCCTGCGGCTGAGCCGGATCGAGAGCAACGACCCGCTGCCGGAGTGGACGCCGGGTGCACATATCGACATTTATGTCCCG
>JAKFXV010000258.1 GCA_021731205.1 Nocardioides sp.
CCTGTGGACCGGCCACAGCGTCGGCGAAATCACGGCCGCCGGGTTGGCTGGTGTCCTCTCAGCCACCGAGGCGATGCGCCTGGTCGCTGAGCGCGGACGAGCGATGGCCGCGGCCTCGGCCCTGGTCGCCACCGGCATGACCGCAGTGCTCGGAGGGGATCGCGACGACGTCTTGGCGGCGCTCGCCCGCCACGGGCTGACTCCCGCCAACGACAACGGCGCCGGGCAGATCGTTGCGGCCGGCACCCTGACCCAACTCGCCGCGCTGGCCGAGGACCCCCCGGACCAGGCCAGGTTGATCCCGCTCAGTGTCGCCGGCGCGTTTCATACCCAACACATGGCGCCCGCGATCGACCGATTGTCGGTCGAGGCGGCCCAGCTGCAACCCGTCGACTCCGCGGTTCCGCTGGTGTCGAACCGTGACGGTGCCCTGGTGGGTGCGGGCGATGAGGTGCTCGGCCGCATCGTCGGTCAGGTGGCCAATCCCGTTCGCTGGGACCTCTGTATGGACGCCATGATCAAGGCCGGGGTGACCGGAGTGCTGGAAGTCTCACCGGCCGGCACCCTGACCGGCATCGCGCGCCGTGCGATGAAGGGAGTCGCCACCTTCGCCCTGAAGACCCCAGACCAACTGGACCAGGCGCGCGCATTCTGCGTCGAGCATGCTCACGAGGGGAGTCGGCCATGACCCAACCACCTGTGATCTCACACCCTGTGGCCCCACGGGAATCCGCGATTTTGGGGCTCGGCGTCTACCGGCCGAGCAGGATCGTGCCGAACTCCGAAGTAGTCGAGGCGATCGACTCGAGCGACGAATGGATCCAGCAGCGTTCGGGCATCAAGCAGAGGCGTTGGGCAACCCCGGACGAGACCATCGAGATGATGAGCCAAGCCGCCGCCGAACAGGCGATCGCGCAGGCTGGAATCAGCGGCGAACAGATCGACTGCGTGATCGTGGCCACCTTGAGCTACATGCTCAACACCCCGGCCGCAGCTGCGAAGATCGCCTTCGAACTCGGCACCAAGCATGCGGCCGCCTTCGACATCTCGGCTGCGTGTGCCGGCTTCAGTTACGCACTCGCGGTCGGATCCGATCTGGTCCGCGCAGGCAGCGCTCGCTACGCGCTGGTGATCGGCGTGGAGCGACTCTCGGACGTCACCGATCCCACCGACCGGGGCACCGCGTTCATCTTCGCCGACGGAGCCGGCGCGGTCGTGGTCGGCCCGAGCGACACCGTCGGAGTGGGGCCTGTCGTCTGGGGCTCCGACGGGGAGCAGTTCGATCTGATCCGGCAACGCGAGGACTGGCGAGACGTGATCGGAACTCCCGAACAGCCCGGCAGCGGTCGGATGCCCCATCTGGTGATGCACGGCAACCCGGTTTTTCGTTGGGCGTCCTTCGCGATGGCGAAGGTGGCGCTGGAGGCCCTCGATCGGGCCGGGGTCAGCGTCGACGACCTCGACCTTTTCGTGCCGCACCAGGCCAATATGCGCATCACCGATGCGATGGCGCGTTCGATGAAGCTTCCAGAGCACGTCAGGATCGCTCGGGACATCGCCGAGCAGGGCAACACCTCGGCTGCTTCGATCCCGCTGGCTCTGGACCGCCTGATCCGCGACGGCGAGGCCAAGAGCGGAGATCTGGCACTCTTCATCGCCTTCGGCGCCGGCCTGGCCTACGCCGCCCAGGTGGTCCGTATCCCCTAAGCGTGTCTCAACGATGAGTTCACAACCTGCACCCGCAACACCACACATGAAGGAGAAACCAGCCAGATGGCAACCACCGAAGAAATCCGCGCAGACCTCGCCGAGATCGTCAACGAGGTTGCGGGTATCCCCGCCGATGACGTCCAACTCGACAAGTCTTTCGTGGACGATCTCGACGTCGACTCGCTGTCCATGGTTGAAGTCGTCGTAGCCGCCGAGGAGAAGTTCGGAGTCTCGATCCCCGACGACGAAGTCAAGAACCTCAAGACGGTCGGCGACGCAGTCGCGTTCATCGAGAACGCCCAAGGCTGACAACTCGACCTGACAATTCGACCTGAGGATTCGGCCTGAGGTTTCGGCTAACCGTCTCCCCCGACCGTAGGATCTGCGCATGTCTGTTAAGGGGTCATTGCAGCGTGTAGTCGTCACCGGCTTGGGTGCCACCTCGCCGGTCGGGGGAGACGTCGCCACCACGTGGGCGGCGATGCTCGCCGGCACGTCCGGCGTCGTCCGGATGAAGGAAGAGTGGGCCGACCAGTTGGCCGCTCAGATCGCGGCGCCAGTTGCCGTCGAACCCCTCGACGTGCTCGATCGGGTCAAGGCACGCCGGCTCGACCGTTCCGGACAGTTCGCACTGATCGCCGCGCTCGAGGCCTGGGCAGATTCGGGGCTCGCCGACAACCCAGACATCGACCCGGAACGCCTCGGCGTGGCGATGGCGTCCGGGATCGGCGGCGTGACCACCCTGCTTGCGAACTACGACCTGCTCCTCGAGAAGGGTCCCCGTCGGGTGTCGCCACTGTCGATCCCGATGCTGATGCCGAACAGCCCGGCCGCGAACGTCGGGCTCGCCATCGGGGCCAAGGCGGCCGTCCACACGCCCGTCTCCGCCTGCGCATCGGGCAACGAGGCAATCGCCCTGGGCATCGACATGATTCGCCTCGGCCGAGCAGATGTCGTGGTGTGCGGCGGCACCGAGGCCGCGATTCATCCCCTCCCGATGGCGGCTTTCGCGCAGATGATGGCGCTGTCGAAGCGCAACGACGATCCCACGGCAGCTTCGCGCCCATGGGACAAGGGGCGCGACGGCTTCGTCCTCGGTGAAGGCGGGGCGGCGATCGTTCTCGAGTCTGCCGAGCACGCCGCCGCCCGCGGGGCTGTGGTGTACGCCGAAGCGGCGGGAGCGGGAGTCACCGCCGACTCGCATGACATCGCGCAGCCGGATCCGACCGGGCTCGGGGCGACACGTGCGATCGCCATGGCGCTTCGCGCGGCCGAGGCGGAAGCCCGCGACGTGGTGCACATCAATGCGCACGCGACGTCGACCCCGCAAGGCGACCTCGCCGAGGCCCTAGCCATCCGTACGGCCCTGGGCGCTGATGCCGAGGGTGCGATCGTCACGTCGACCAAGTCGATGACCGGGCACCTGTTGGGCGCAGCCGGGGCGCTGGAGTCGGTGGCCACCGTCTTGGCTCTGCGCGAGCGGGTGGTGCCGCCCACGATCAACCTCGATGACCCGGAGGACGTCGGGCTCGACCTCGCTCGAACCGTGCGCACCCTCCCGGAGGGTCAGATCACTGCCCTGAACAACTCGTTCGGCTTCGGCGGTCACAACGTCGCACTGGTGTTCCGCAGCGTCTGAGCGAACCTCGACCGAAACGCCGGCCGAGGCTTAGCCGACGTGGTGCAACCAACGCACGGGCGCGCCGTCACCGGCATGTCGGAACGTCTCGAGCTCGTCGTCCCAGGGCTTGCCCAGCAGCTTGTCGATCTCGCCAACGAGGGTTGTGTCGCCTAGGGCGGACTTGACGACTGCTGCCTTGAGTCGGTCTTCGGGGATCATGATGTCGCCGTGTAGTCCGGTCACCGCGTGGAACACCCCGAGGTCAGGGGTGAAGGAGAACCGGGCGCCCTCAGAAATCGGCGTGGCGTCCTCGGTCACCTCGAAGCGCAGGTGATTCCAGCCGCGCAGCGCCGAGGTGATCCCGGCGGCCGTCCCCACATCTGCGGACCAGGAGAACTCGGCACGATAGGTGCCCGGCTGAGCAGGTTGCGGAATCCAGTCCAGAGTTACTTGAACGCCGAGGAACCCTCCAACGGCCCACTCGATGTGCGGGCAGAGTGCCGAGGGTGCGGAATGAACAAACAGCACGCCCCTTGTGATGGTGCGCGTCGTCGTCCGTGTCGTCATCGTGACCTCCTCATCAGCCGGCGTCGAGGTACGCCTTCCCCAGCGTTCTCAGTAGCGACTGCACGGGCGAGTCACAGATGTGTAGTTATGGCGCCCATTGTGTCCCAGGAACGCCGCCAATGCCAGTGCCGCAACGGGGTGGCGTCGGGCGGATTTGTCACTCCTCGAGCCGGGCCTCCAGGGACTCTGCGCG
>JAKFXV010000261.1 GCA_021731205.1 Nocardioides sp.
CCAGGCCGAGTTGGCCGCGATGGCGGCCAGCGCCCCGAATCTGGTTGCCATGCTGGGCGACGTCGCTCACGACGATCCCGACTCGACCCTGGGCTGGTGCGACGACCAGGAGGAGTTCGAGTTCGGTATCGACGTGCTGCTCGAGGGGCTCTCCCGCCGTCTCGGCGGGTGAGCCGTCGTCGTCCGTCGTCGTACGACTAGTAGACGGTGCTCGCTGTGGTGGCAGGTGAAGGATTCGAACCTTCGAAGCTTTCGCGACGGATTTACAGTCCGCTCCCATTGGCCGCTCGGGCAACCTGCCGTGCCCCCCGCGACTGGTCGCTGCGGAGCAAGGGCAACCATAACCGCTGGCTAACGGCGGCGAAAATCGCGCAGTAGAGTGGCCCGCTGACGGCATCGGGAGAGGGGCGCGTGATGGCAGATTCGTCGTTCGACATCGTGAGCAAGATCGATCGCCAGGAGGTCGACAACGCACTGGGTCAGGCCGCCCGGGAGATCGCGACCCGCTATGACTTCAAGGGCACCGGAGCCAGCATCGAGTGGTCCGGCGACCATGTCATCGAGATCACGGCCTCGGCCGACGACCGGGCCAGCGCGGTCCTCGACGTCTTCCAGGGCAAGTTGATCAAGCGCAACCAGAGCCTCAAGATCCTCGATGCCGGTGAGCCGCGGATGTCGGGGCAACAGTCGAAGATCACGATCACCCTGAAGGAAGGCATCACCTCCGAGGACGCCAAGAAGGTCGCCAAGTTGATCCGCGACGAAGGCCCCAAGGGTGTCAAGGCGCAGATCCAGGGCGACGAACTGCGGGTCTCCTCGAAGAAGCGCGACGACCTGCAGGCCGTCCAGGCGCTGGTTCGCGCCCAGGACTACGACTTCGCCGTGCAGTTCACCAACTACCGCTGATGTCGCCCGGCTCCAGTCAGCCTCACAGCCCGGGACGTCATACGTAACGGTCGCGATAGCAACCAGTTCGTATGACCTTGCGCGGGGGGCGCGCGGTCTAGGGCGTCGGCGGGACCGGGGTAGCGCCGGCCATCGACGACACGAGTACGGCGTGCAGCCCGACGGGCGCCGGCGTCAACCAGACCTCGGACCCCTCGACCAGGCCGAGCGAGCGCGCCTGGGCACGGGTCACCCGCACCGTCACGTCCTGTCCCTGGTCGGTGTGCACGTTGAGCCGCACCTCGAACCCGACCCGCAGCATCCGGTCGACCGTCCCTCGAATCGCGCCGGCCAGGCCGGGGGTCGGCGACACCGCGATGTCGTGTGGCCGGATCTTGACCGTCCCGAGCGTCGTCACCTCGCCGAGGAAGCCCATCACGAAGTCGTTGGCCGGCTCGTCGTACAACTGGTCGGGAGTCCCCACCTGTTCGATCCGGCCGTCGTTGATCACGACGATCTCATCGGCGACCTCCATGGCCTCCTCTTGGTCATGGGTCACGAACACAGTCGTCACATGCACCTCGTCGTGCAGACGGCGCAACCAGTCGCGCAACTCCTTGCGAACCTTCGCGTCCAGCGCTCCGAAGGGCTCGTCGAGCAGCAGGACCGACGGTTCGACGGCCAATGCGCGAGCCAACGCCATCCGCTGCCGCTGACCTCCCGACAGCTGAGCAGGCAACCGATGGGCGAACTGCGAAAGGTGCACGAGCGACAACAGCTCATCGACACGCTCGGCCACCTCGCGCTTGGACCGCTTGCGGATCTCGAGGCCGAAGGCCACATTGCGCGCGACCGTGAGGTGCTTGAAGACCGCGTAGTGCTGGAAGACGAACCCGACGTTGCGCTTCTGCGCCGGTAGCCGGGTCGCATCCACCCCCTCGATCTCGATGGACCCCGAGTCCGCGGTGTCCAGGCCGGCGATGATCCGCAAGAGGGTGGACTTGCCGCCGCCCGAAGGGCCGAGCAGCGCGGTGAGTTGCCCCCTCGGCAGGGACACGCTGACGTTGTCCAGCGCGACGAAGTCTCCGAAAGTCTTGGTGACGCCGCGAACTTCGATGCTCATGAGTGGGACTCCTTGGGTCTGAGAAGGGAGACGACCACGATGCACAAGACGCTGGCCGCCGCGAGGATGAACGAGGTGGCGTACGCCGCCTCCTGTTCGAAGTTCTGGTACTTCTGCTCCACGACCAGGGTCGCGGTCTGGGTCAGGCCGGTGAAGTTCCCCGACACGATCTTCACGGCACCGAACTCGCCCAGGGACCTGGCCAGTGACAGCACCAGGCCGTAGACGACGGCCCACTTGATGCTGGGCAAGGTGATCCGCAGGAAGGTCTGGCGGGCGTTGGCTCCGAGGCTCCTGGCCGCTTGTTCCTGGTCGTCCCCGATCTCGGTAAGCACCGGAACGACTTCGCGGATCACCAGCGGCAGCGCGACGAAGCAGGTCGCCATGATCATCCCCGGGCCGTTGAAGATCACCTGATAACCAAGCGACTCCAGGGTCGGCCCGAACCAGCCGGTCCGGCCGTTGTACACCAACAGCAGCGCAAGGCCGACGACCACCGGTGACACCGACAACGGCACGTCGATGAGTGCCGACAGCAGCCGCTTCCCAGGAAACTCGAAGCGCACCAACAAGATCGAGATGGTGACGCCGAAGACCACGTTGATCACCACCGCCCAGAACGCGATCACGGCGGTGAGTCGCAAGGCGTTGGCGACGTAGGGATCAGCCAGGGTGTCGCTGAGCGTGGTCAGGCCGTCGGCGAAGGTCTGCTGCACGATCAACGCCACCGGCCAGGCGACCAGCATGAAGACGTAACCCAGCGCGACGGCCCGCAACAGCCACTTGACCGGGGTGGACAGCTCAACCACGGCTGGCCACCCGCCGCTGCACCAGATCCAGCGCCACGATCACCAGCAGCGCGATCGCCAGCATGACCGAGGCCAGACTGGCCGCCGCCGCGGTGTTGCCACCTTCGATGAAGCTGAGCACCCGCACCGAGACGACCTCGGTCCGGAAGGGCAGGTTGCCCGACAACAACACCAGCGAGCCGTACTCCGAGATGGCGCGGGCAAAGCTCAGCGCCGCCCCCGCCGCGATCGCCGGCGCGAGGCTCGGCAGCACGATCCGCCGCAAGATGGTCGCGCGGCTCGCGCCCAACGAGGCGGCCGCCTCCTCCACGTCGTGGTCGAGCTCTTCCAGAACCGGCTGGACAGTGCGTACGACGAAAGGCAGCGTGACGAAGGCCAGTGCCAGCAGCACGGCTGTCTCGGAGTTCGCCCAGTTCACGCCGATCGGGCTCTGCGGCCCGTACAACGACAGCAGCACCAGACCCGCGACGATGGTCGGCAACGCGAAGGGGACATCGATGACGACGTCCAGTGCCCGCTTCCCCCAGAACGAGTCCCGCACCAAGATCCACGCGATGATCGTCCCCACAACGACGTTGACCGCCGTCACGACGGCCGCCTGCGTGACGGTCAACCGGATGGCGGCGAACGTCTGGTCGTTGCTCAGCGTCTCGAGGTACGCCGCCCAGCCGCCACCCGCGGCGGTCACCACCAAGGCGGTGAGCGGGATGAGCACCAAGAGGCTGAACCACGTCAACGCGATGCCGAGACCCAACGCCGAGCCTTGACCCAAGGTGGTCCGAGAGCCCGACCGGCGCTTGCGCGCCGGCCGGGTCTCGGTGACCTGTTGGGCCCCGGGTTCGTCGAGGACCGCGCCCCCCGGCCCCAGGCTCATTCTGACTTGCCCGTTTCGGCCTGCAACAGCGTGATGATGCCCTCGGCCTCGTCGAAGAACCGGGAGTTCGCCTCGCCCCACCCACCGAAGTCGCCGTCGATGGTCAGCAGCGTGCTCGGCGTGGGGAACGGCGCGGCCGGGTCGTTCGCCCCCACGATCTCGGGCAGCGTCACGCCGTCGACCACCGGGCGGAACCCGAAGGTCGCGTAGTCGGCCTGGGCCTCCGCACTGGTCAGGAACTCCAACAGGGCCGTGGCCTCCTCCGGCGCCCCTTCAATCACCGCTGCCGGATTCTCGATGAGCAGGGTGTCGTCGGGCACGATGTAGTCGAACGCCTCGCCCTTGGCCCGGGCCAGGATCGCCTCGTTCTCGTAGGAGATCAGCACGTCCCCGTTG
>JAKFXV010000259.1 GCA_021731205.1 Nocardioides sp.
ACCCCAGGGTCACCTCGGCGGTCATCGGGGCGTCGTCGGTCGAGCAGCTCGACGCCAACCTCGACGCGCTGGCCGGTCCGCCCCTCACCGCCGACGAGCTCGCCGGAATTGACCGGTACGCCGAGGAGTCAGGCGTCAATCTCTGGGCCGAGCAGACCGTGGACTGAGCGACCCGGCTCGAAGCAACACACCCCTGCGCTGACCCGGCTTGAAATCACTCGCTCTGAGCCTCACCCGGCTCGAAGGCACGGTCCGGAAAGCGATGACTCCGGCGGTTCGCGCCCCGTACGCCGAATTCAGACGTGATTTCGAGCCGGGTCAGCGTTGGGGGAGGTGATTTCAAGCCGGGTGGGCGAGGGCTTGAGCGGCGTCGGCCAGGTCGGTGATCGCGCCGAGCAGTTCCTCGGGCGGGTCGATCGCAAGGTCGACGTACGCCCCCAACAACGTCGCGTCGACCAATCGCGTGACCCGGTCGACGCGGGTCGGATGGGCCCCACAACGCCCCAGCCACTCATTGAGCGCGGCGATCCATCGCTCGTTCGCCCGGCGCACTCCGCTGCGGTACGGCTCGTCACCGAGCAGGCCGCTCGCCGCCGCCTGGACGTAGATCTGTGCGCACGCACGCATCGGCTCTCGCTGATATTGAGCCCACAAGGCCAGCACCCCGGCGCGCACGCTCGCTGCCGGAGGCGTCGCCCGCAGCACCTCGATGTAACGATCGTTGATCCTCGCCATGACGTCGGTGACCAGCGCATCGCGGCTGCCGAAGTGATAGATCAGCATCCGATCGCTGGTGCCGATCGCCGCGGCCAATGGCCGCAGGCTGAGCCCGATCAGCCCGTGCCCGAGGACGTGATCCGCGGCCTTGTCGAGCAATTCCTCTCGCCGACTCACGCTTCAATGTAGCAGGTGCTACACTCATCTCATGGATGTAGCGAGTGCTACATCATCGACTCGAAAGGGAAGTGCCATGTTGTGGGCAGCCGTCCTGTTGGGCGTTGCGATCGTCATCGAGGTGGGCGCAACCGCAGTGTTGCCGCGCGCCGAAGGCTTCACCAACCTGGGCTGGTCGGCGGCCGTCCTGGGTGGGTACGCCAGCTCGATCTGGCTGCTCGCGCTGGTCGTCAAGCACGTCCCGATCAGCATTGCGTACGCCGTGTGGTCCGGCGCCGGCACGGCCTTGGTCGCGGTGATCGCCTTCCTGTTCCTCGGTGAGTCACTCGGCGGGGTCAAGGCGTTCTTCCTCGCGCTGATCGTCACCGGCGTGATCGGCCTCAACCTCTCCGGAGCACACTGACCGCCCTGGCTTGTGGAGGAGCCGCGCGCAGGGTTGGCGGTGGCTGACTCAGCCATCCGCGCATTGGAAGGGCCGGTGCTGCGCTCACGTGGGAGCAGATGATGTTGCATCCAGAGGACGTTCGGGCGGTGGCTAGCCCAGCTGTCACAGGGTCGACCGCCGCGTCCCCGTACCAACCGACGGGCAAACAGGCCTGAAGAGAGCCCTGGAACGGCCAAAGTCGCTCCGTTTGCCCCCTGGCCGGTCGGATAACGGGGTGCCGCGGATCGAGGGAGCCGCGAGAATGCCCACGTGGGCCATATCGAGGTTGTCGGGGTGCGCTACGAGCTGCCGGACGGGCGGGTGCTCCTCGACGACGTCTCGTTTCGGGTGGGAGAGGGCGCCAAGGTCGCCCTCGTGGGCGCGAACGGTGCAGGGAAGACAACGCTGTTGCGGATCATCACCGGCGAACTGGCTCCGCACGCCGGTGTCGTCACGTCGTCGGGCGGGATCGGGGTGATGCGTCAGTTGGTGGCGGGTTTCGAGACGCGCGCTGCGCGCGCTCCTCAACCACCGGCCGAGTTCGCTGCGCGCGCTCCTCAACCACCGGCCGAGTTCGCTGCGCGGGCTCCTCAACCACCGGCCGAGTTCGCTGCGCGCGCTCCTCAACCACCGGCCGAGTTCGCTGCGCGGGCTCCTCAACCACCGGCCGAGGTCGCATCACTCACTCCTCAGGCACCCGCAACCGTCGCCGACCTGATGTTGTCGGTGGCTCCCGCGCGCGTCGTGAATGCGGCCCGGGAGATCGAGGACTGCGAGTTGGCGTTGATGGATGTCGACGACGAGGCCACCCAGCTGCGCTACGCCAGCGCCCTTGCGGAGTACGCCGACGCTCGCGGTTACGACGCCGAAGTCGTCTGGGACATCTGTACGACGGCCGCGCTGGGGTTGCCGTACGACCGTGCGAAGCACCGCGACCTCAGCACCCTGTCGGGCGGCGAACAGAAGCGGTTGGTCCTGGAGTACCTGCTTCGAGGCAACGAGGAGGTGCTGCTGCTCGATGAACCCGACAACTTCCTCGACGTTCCGGGCAAGATCTGGCTTGAGCAACGCATCCGAGAGTCCGACAAGACCATCTTGTTCATCTCCCACGACCGCGAACTGCTCAACAACACCGCCACCCGGGTGGTGACCGTTGAGCTCGGTGCAGCAGGCAACCTGGTGTGGACCCACCCGGGTGGGTTCGCTGACTACCACCAGGCGCGGATCGACCGATTCGCGCGCCTCGACGAGCTGCGCAAACGCTGGGACGAGGAGCACGCAAAGTTGCGCGCACTGATGCTGATGTACAAGCAGAAGGCCGCCTACAACGACGGCATGGCCAGCCGCTATCAAGCGGCGAAGACCAGGCTGCGCAAGTTCGAAGAGGCCGGCCCACCGACCGAGCAACCACGCGAACAACAGGTGCGGATGCGGCTCACGGGCGGCCGGACCGGCAAGCGCGCCGTGGTCTGTGCGGACTTGGAGCTGACCGGGCTGATGCGCCCCTTCGACCTTGAGGTGTGGTACGGCGAGCGGGTCGCCGTACTCGGCTCGAACGGGTCGGGCAAGTCTCACTTCCTGCGCCTGTTGGCGGCGGGGGGCAGCGACCCGGACGTCGAGCACCGCCCGGCCGGCGACGCGCCGATCGAGCCGGTCCGGCACCGCGGCGTCGCCAGGTTGGGCGCCCGAGTGCGACCGGGCTGGTTCGTCCAGACCCACGAGCATCCCGAGCTCCGGGGCCGCACTCTGCTCGAGATCCTGCATCGCGGCGATGACCGCCGCGAGGGGATGGGTCGTGAGCAGGCGAGCCGGGTGCTGGATCGCTACGAGCTGGCGCACGCGGGGGAGCAGGCCTTCGAAACCTTGTCCGGTGGCCAGCAGGCGAGGTTCCAGATCCTGTTGCTGGAGCTGTCGGGGGCGACGCTGTTGCTGCTCGACGAACCTACGGACAACCTCGATGTGCAGTCGACCGAGGCGCTCGAGGCCGGGTTGGCGTCGTACGAAGGGACGGTGTTGGCCGTCACTCACGATCGCTGGTTCGCCCGCGGCTTCGACCGCTTCCTTGTGTACGGCGCCGACGGTGAGGTCTACGAAACCGACGAGCCGGTGTGGGACGAGGCGCGAGTCGTCCGGTCCCGTTAGCCGGGTCAGTCGGCGTCGGAGTCCAGGGTCAGCTGGGTCGACCGCTCGTCACCGTTGCGGATGAACACCACCTCGACGGTGTCGCCCGGCCGGAACGACCGCACGGTCGCGATCAGCGACTCGGCGTCGGTGATGCGCGCGTCGCCGAGTTGGGTGATCACGTCGCCGGGCTCCAATCCCGCGGATTCGGCAGCCGATCCGGGGTTCACCTCGGCCACGGGCGCCCCGGCTGCCTCGGCGCTGCTGGCGTTGGCGAGGCCGATACCGAGTCGAGCGTGCGTCGGTGTCTCCCCGGCGACGATCTGGTCCACGATGGGCATCAGCTCATCGATGGGGATCGCGAACCCGAGTCCGATCGAGCCGGCCTGGCCGGTCATCGAGGTGTTGCTGCGGATCGAGGAGTTGATGCCGATCACCCGACCGGCCATGTCCACCAGCGGGCCGCCGCTGTTGCCGGGGTTGATCGCCGCGTCGGTCTGGATCGCCGGGTAGGTGATCGAGTTCCCTTGGCCGTCCGAGCCGACGCTCACCGGGCGGTTGAGCGCGCTGACGATGCCGCTGGTGACGCTCGCGTCCAGTCCGTAGGGCGACCCGATCGCGACGACGTCCTGCCCCACCCGTACG
>JAKFXV010000255.1 GCA_021731205.1 Nocardioides sp.
TCAAACTAATGTCGGAGTAGCTGGGAAATTTGGCCCCCGAAACGCCCAACAACTCCGCCATTACCTCGGCGGGGTGGAGGGGCCACCGGAGTGGCGCACTCAGGCGGTGCGGAGGGCGACCAGGTCCGCGAAGTCCTCGAGCGCCGAGCGGACCGGGCCGACTGGCAAGGCGACCAGCAGGGCCTTCGCCTCGTTGGCTCGGCCAACGACGTAGTCGCGGGCTCGGTCGAGCGCCGGATGGACCCGCAGCAGCATCAGGGTCTCGCTGTGCAGCCCATCGTCGGTGAGATCGCCGGCGAGCAGCTCCAGCAGCCGGGCATCGGCGGGGTCGTTGGCCGCCTGGGCCATCAGCACCGGGAGCGTCGGCACGCCTTCACGAAGGTCGGTGCCGGGAGTCTTGCCGGACTCGACGGAGTCCGAGGCGATGTCCAAGATGTCGTCGGAGAGCTGGAAGGCGGCGCCGACGATCTCGCCGTACGCCGTCAACGCCTCGACCACCTCGTCCGTGGCGCCGCTGAACATCGCGCCGTACCGAGCCGACGTGGCGATCAGTGAGCCGGTCTTGTCGGCCACCACGTCGAGGTAGTGAGCCAGCGGATCCTCCCCGTCGCCGGGCTTGCGCGTCTCCAGGATCTGGCCTTCCACCAAGCGCGAGAACGTCTGGGCCTGGATGCGCACGGCCGCGGACCCCAGCTCAGCGGTGAGCTCGGAGGACTTCGAGAACAGGAAGTCACCGGTGAGGATCGCGACGTGATTGTCCCAGCGGGCGTTCGCGGAGTCGGCCCCTCGTCGCAACGCCGCCTCGTCCATCACATCGTCGTGGTAGAGCGACGCCAGGTGGGTGAGTTCGACAACGCAGGCCGCGGTGATGACGTCGTCCACCTCCGGGTGCGGGCCGGCCTCGGCGGCCAGCAGCACCAGCAGCGGACGGAACCGCTTGCCCCCCGCAGCCAGCAGGTGGCTCGCCGCCTCGGTGACGAACGGCGCCTTGCTCTGGACGTGTCGGACCAGCTCGGACTCGACGATCTCCAGGCGCGCCTGGAGCCGATCGGCCAAGCCGGCATCGACCACAGGCAGGGCCAGGGCTGAGCTCACCTGATGAATTCTCCAGCACGAGCCGCCAGATCCAACACCGGTCCGGGTACGACGCCCAGCACCAGCGTCACGAGCGCTCCCACGGCGATCACGCCGGAGGTGCCCAGCGACGGCTTGGTGACGCTGGGCCCGTCACCGACCGGATCGGAGAAGTACATCAACAAGATCACTCTGACGTAGAAGAACGCCGCGACGATGCTGGCACCGATGGCGGCCACCACAACCGGCCAGGCGCCGGCCGAGAGGGCGGCCGCGAACACGGCCCACTTGCCGACGAAGCCCGAGGTCAGCGGGAGGCCCGCCATGGCGAGCAGGAACAGCGTGAAGACGCCCGCCGTGAGCGGGGACACCTTGCCCAACCCGGCCCACCGCGAGAGGTGCGTCGCCTCGCCACCGGCGTCACGAACCAGCCCGACCACCGCGAAGGCGCCGAGCGTGGCGAAGCCGTAGGTGACGAGGTAGAACAGCACCGCCTGAAGCGAGCTGATCTGGCCCTCCGAGAGGTCCGCGGTGCTCTGCAGTCCGATCACCCCGGTGAGCAGGAAGCCGGTGTGTGCCACCGAGGAGTACGCCAGCATCCGCTTGATGTCGCTCTGGGCGATGGCCAGCACGGCGCCGACCAGCATCGTAAGGATGGCGATCACCCAGAGCATGGGCTGCCAGGTCCAGCGCTCGGAGCCGAAAGCGACATAGAACAGCCGGAGCATCGCGCAGAACGCTGCGGCCTTGGTCGCGGCGGCCATGAACGCCGTGACGGGCGTAGGTGCGCCCTGGTAGACGTCAGGGGTCCACGCATGGAACGGCGCCGCACCGACCTTGAACAGCAGGCCCACCGCCAGCAGGCCCAGGCCGGTGAGCAGCAGGCCGTCGTTGCCGACGTCGTTGCGGACGGCTTCGTTGATCTCGGCGAAGCCCATCGAGCCCGAGAAGCCGTAGATCAGCGCGATGCCGTACAAGAAGAAACCGGACGAGAACGCACCCAGCAGGAAGTACTTCATCGCGGCCTCCTGGCTGAGCAGGCGACGACGACGAGCCAGGCCACACAGCAGGTAGAGCGGCAGCGACAGCACTTCGAGCGCGATGAACATCGTGATCAGGTCGTTGGACGCCGAGAACATCAGCATGCCGCCGACCGCGAACAGCAGCAGCGGGTAGACCTCGGTGTGCTCCAGGCCCTTCACGAACGACTGTCGCTCGCTCTCACTGCCGGGCATCGAGGCCGCCTGGCCGGAGAACGCGCTCAACCCGCCCTCCAACGAGCGTTCGGCGAACAGCAGCGTGCCGGCGATCGCGAGCAACAGCAGCAGGCCCCACGTGAACGCCGTCGGGCCGTCGATGGCGAGGGTGCCGCCCAGAGCCAGCAGGCCGTAGCCACGAGACTCGCCGACCGCCGGAAGCCCGTTGGCCATCCACACCGTCGCCGCCACAGCCGCCACGAGGCTGGCCAGGCTGATCGCCACTTGGGTGTTGAAACGTCGCTCCCGCGGGAGGAACGCCTCGACCAGCACACCGATGCAGGCGGCGCCGAAGACGATCAGCATCGGCAGGATCTCGACGTACTCGACGGTGGGCTTGACGAAGCTCATTGGTCGCCTCCCTCTGCGGAGTGGTCGTCGGCGATCACGGTGCGATGCAGCACATCCACCGTCGGGCCGTCGTCACTGACGCCGACCTGGGTCAGCACCGTCTCGACGGTCGGGTTGATCACGTCCAGCAACGGCATCGGGTAGAACCCGAAGACCACCAGGGCGAGCACCAGCGGAGCGACGGCTCCGACCTCTCGGCGATCGAGATCTGTGAAGTCGACGACTTCGGGAACCGGCGGTCCGGTCATCGCCCGCTGATACAGCCAGAGGATGTAAATCGCCGCCAGCACGATCCCCGACACGGCCACGGCGCCGGCCCACCAGGCGTAGTCGAAGGCCGCGATCATCACCAGCATCTCCGACACGAACGGCGAGAGTCCCGGCAGGCCGCAGGCAGCGAGGCCGGCGATCAGGAACAGTCCGGCGAGCACGGGGGCGGCCTTCTCCACGCCGCCGTACGCCGCGATCGAGGCGGTGCCACGGCGCCGGATGAGGTAGCCCGCGAGCAGCAGCAGCGCGGCGGTGGCCAGACCGTGGTTGACCATGTAGAGGATCGCGCCGGTGCCGCCTTGGCTCGTGAAAACGAAGATGCCCAAGACGATGAACCCGAAGTGCGACAGCGACGTCAGACCGATCAGGCGCAGCATGTCGCTCTGCCCGATCGCGACCATGGCGCCGTACACGATGGAGATCAGGGCCAGGATGACGACGAACGGGGTCGCCCACTCTGACGCACCGGGCAACAGCCCGAGGCAGAAGCGCAGCATGCCGAAGGTCCCGATCTTGTCCAGCACGCAGATCAACAACACGCTCGTGCCCGGGGTCGCTTCCGCCGCGGTGTCGGCCAGCCAGGTGTGCACCGGGAACATCGGCGCCTTGATCGCGAAGGCGACGAAGAACCCGAGGAACAACCACTTCTCGACCGTCGGATCGATCTCGAGCGCCGCCAGGTCGGACAGGAGGTACGACGGCGTGCCCGCCTGCGCCGAGACGACGTAGAGCCCGATCACCGATCCGAGCATGATCAGGCCGCCGGCCAGCTGGTAGACGAGGAACTTGACCGCCGCGCGGCCGCGGCCCTCGCGGCCGTAGCCGCCGATCAGGAAGTACGCCGGGATCAAGGTGGCCTCGAACACGACGTAGAACAAGAACACGTCGGTCGCGGTGAACACAGCGAGGGAGGCGGCCTCCAGAGCGAGCATCCACGCGAAGTACGCCGCCGGGTTGCGGTCGTCGGCGTCGTGCCAGGAAGCGAGCATCACCAGCGGCACGAGAACGGCAGTGAGGAGGACCATCACCAGGCCGAGCCCGTCCAGGCCCAGCGCGTAGTGCACGCCGAACGCCTTGATCCAGGTATAGCGCTCCTCGAACTGCCAGCCACCGCCGACGTCGTACTGCAGCG
>JAKFXV010000256.1 GCA_021731205.1 Nocardioides sp.
GGGCCTTGTACGGTGCCACCTTCACGCCACGTCTGGCGAAGGCGCGGCACAGGCCGGTGGTAACGACCGACTTGCCGGCGTCCGAGGTCGTCCCGGCGACGAGCAGACCGCTCACGGCTGCGCCTCCCGAGCCCGCAGCAGATAGACGTCCATCACCCAGCCAGCCGCTGTCTTCGCTCGCTCGCGCGCCGCTTCGAGCGACGGCAGCACGTCGGCGACCCGCCCCGCGACGAGTTCCTCGGAGTCGGTGCCCAGGTTGGCACCCCACCAGATCGACCAGTCGTCGAGCCCGGCCAGGTCGAGGGTGCCGGTCAGCATGACGCACAGGTTGGTCTGGCCGGCCGCGACGTCCGCGCGGAGCCGGCGGCCGGTGGTGATGTGCACGGGCTGCCCGACAAGGTGCAGCACGATCCGGTGACGGGCGGCCAACAGCTGCGGTGCGCTGATGCCCGGCAGCACGTCGTACTCCAGCGGCATCCGCTCGGCCAGCCGGTCCACGACCCGGATCGTCGAGTCGTAGAGCGACGGATCACCCCACACGAGGAGCGCCGCCGTGCCACCCCGCTCGCGCAGGACCCGCTCGTCGGCCGCCACCCGAGCGTCGTGCCAGTCCTTGACCGCCCCGGAGTAGTCGACCGGATCGGCCCGATCCCGCTCGGGATCGGGGACTGCGACCACCTCGAGACCATGCTCGGCCGCAATGGCTCGGCGGACCGAGAGCAGGCCGTCGTCCTCGCGCTTCTCGTAGGCGAGGACGTAGTCACACGACCGGAGCGCGTCGGCCACCTCCGGGGTGATGTGCTGCGGCCCCATGCCGACGCCGAGAACGCGGACCCTCACCGGGCGTTCACTCGCGGTCCTCGAGATCGCCCTCGACCTCGAGGTAGACCTGCTGCATCGCGGCCAGGGTATCGGCGTCGGGCTCGGCCCACAGTCCGCGCTCGGCGGCCTCGTGAAGTCGCTCGACAATGCCGCGCAGTGCCCACGCGTTCGACTTGCGCAGGAACTCCTGGTTCCGCTCGTTGAGGACGTACTCCTGAGCCAGCTTGTCGTACATCCAGTCGTGCACCACCCCGGCGGTGGCGTCGAAGCCGAAGAGGTAGTCGACGGTGGCGGCCAGCTCGAAGGCGCCCTTGTAGCCGTGCCGCTGCATGGCGGCGATCCAGCGCGGGTTGACCACCCGAGCCCGGAAGACGCGGGCGGTCTCCTCCGACAGGGTGCGGGTGCGGATCGCGTCCGGCGAGGTGGAGTCGCCGACGTACGCCTTCGGATCGGCACCGGTCAGCGCGCGGACCGTGGCGACCATGCCGCCGTGGTACTGGAAGTAGTCGTCGGAGTCGGCGATGTCGTGCTCGGCGGAGTCGACGTTCTTGGCGGCGACCTTGATGCGGCGGTAGTTGGCGCGCATGTCGTCGGCGGCCGGGGCACCGTCGAGGTCGCGGCCGTAGGCGAAGCCGCCCCAGGCGGTGTAGACCTCGGCGAGGTCGTTATCGTCGCGCCAGGTGCCGGACTCGATGACCTGCAGGATGCCGGCGCCGTACGACCCGGGCTTGGACCCGAAGATGCGGGTCCTCGCTCGGCGGGCGTCGCCGTGCTCGGCCAGGTCGGTGGCGAAGTGGGCGCGCACGTAGTTCGCCTCGGCCGGCTCGTCGAGTTCGGCCACCATCCGCACCGCGTCGTCGAGCATCGCCACGACGTGAGGGAGCGCGTCGCGGAAGAAGCCCGAGATCCGGACGGTGACGTCGATGCGCGGGCGGCCGAGCTCCTCGAGCGGGACGACGACCAGGTCGCGGACCCGACGGGACTCGGCGTCCCACTCCGGACGCACCCCGAGCAGCGCCAGCACCTCGGCGACGTCGTCCCCGGAGGTCCGCATGGCGCTGGTGCCCCATACCGACAGTCCGACCGTCGTGGGATAGGTGCCGGTCTCGTCGAGGTACTTCTGCACCAGTGAGTCGGCCATCGCCTGGCCGGTCTGCCAGGCCAGCCTGCTGGGGACGGCCCGCGGGTCGACGGTGTAGAAGTTGCGGCCCGTCGGCAGCACGTTCACCAGGCCACGCAGGGGAGAGCCGGAGGGCCCGGCCGGCACGAACCCGCCAGCGAGCGCGTGGAGGACCGCGTCGAGCTCACCGGTCGTCCCGGCCAGGCGGGGTACGACCTGCTCGGCCGCGAACCTCAGCACCTGCCGGACCTCCGGCGCGTCATGCAGCGTGGTCGCGAACGTCGGGTCCCAGTCAGCCGCCTCCATTGCCTCGACCAGCGCCCGGGCCCGCGCCTCCGTCTCGTCGACGGCCCGGAGATCGGCGCCATCCTTGAGGCCGAGCGCCGCCCGCAGGCCGGGGACCGCGTTGCCGACGCCGCCCCACACCTGCGCGGCGCGCAGGATGGAGAGCACCAGGTTGACGCGCGCCTCGCCGGTCGGGGCCGCGCCCAGGACGTGGAGGCCGTCGCGGATCTGGGCGTCCTTGATCTCGCACAGCCAACCGTCGACGTGGAGCAGGAAGTCGTCGAACTCCTCGTCGCCGGGGCGCTCCTCCAGGCCGAGGTCACGGTGCAGTTGGGCGGCGTGGATGAGCTGCCAAATCTCACCCCGGATGGCCGCCAGCTTGGCGGGGTCCATCGCGGAGATCTGGTCGTACTCCTCGAGCATGCCCTCGAGTCGTGCGATGTCGCCGTAGGACTCCGCGCGCGCCATGGGCGGCACGAGGTGGTCGCAGATCGTGGCGTGCGCGCGTCGCTTGGCCTGCGCGCCCTCGCCGGGGTCGTTGACCAGGAACGGGTAGATCAGCGGCAGGTTCGCGATGGCGGCGTCGGGGCCGCAGGCGGCGGACAGCGCGGCGTTCTTGCCGGGCAGCCACTCCATCGAGCCGTGCTTGCCCAGGTGCACCACCGCGTGTGCCCCGAAGCCCCCGGCCTGAACATCCGCCCCGAGCCAGCGGTAGGCCGCGAGGTAGTGGTGGCTGGGCGCCAGGTCGGGGTCGTGGTAGATCGCGACCGGGTTCTCGCCGAAGCCGCGCGGAGGCTGGATCAGGATCACGACGTTGCCGGCCCGCAGGGTGGCGAGCACGATCTCGCCGTCATCGTTCACGAACAGGCCGCCCGGTGACGCGCCCCACGCCTCGACGATGGCGTCACGCAGAGACGCTGGAAGGTCGGCCGTCCAGGCGTCGTACGCCGCCTTGCCGATGCGCACGTGCGCGTTGGTGAGGTGTGCGTTGGTGAGCCACTCCTCGTCCTGCCCACCGGCGGCGATGAGGGCATGGATCAGCGCGTCGCCGGCCTCGGTGTCTTCGGGCAGGTCGAGGAGCGGCAGCACCGGGTTGTCGGTGCCGAGGTCGTAGCCGTCCTCACGCAGGCGGCGCAGCAGCCGGATGGCCGAGACCGGCGTGTCGAGGCCGACCGCGTTGCCGATCCGCGCGTGCTTGGTGGGGTAGGCGCTCAGCATCAGCGCGATCCGCTTCTCGCCGTTGGGTACCCGCCGCAGGCTGGCGTGCTTGACCGCGATGCCGGCCACCCGAGCGCAGCGCTCGGAGTCGGCGACGTACGCCGGCAGACCCTCGGCGTCGATCTCCTTGAACGAGAACGGCGCCGTCGTGATCCGGCCGTCGAACTCCGGGATGGCGATCTGGCTGGCGTAGTCGAGCGGGCTGATCCCGTCGTCGGAGGCCTCCCACTCAGCCCGGCTGTTGGTCAGACACAAGCCCTGCAGTACCGGGATGTCGAGAGCCGCCATCCGCTCCACGTCCCACGCCTCGTCGTCACCGCCGGCACCGGCCGTGGCAGGGGCGCTGCCGCCTGCCGCGAGCACCGTCACGACGAGGGCGTCGAGCGTCCCGAGCGCCTCGTAGAGGTCATCGGGCGCCGAGCGGAGCGACCCGGCGAAGATCGGGACGCCGACCGCTCGGCCGGTCGCGTCGATCGCGTCGGCGAGGGCGTGTGCGAACGCGTTGTTGCCGCTGGCCTCGTGCGCGCGGTAGTAGAGCACGCCCACGCGCGGCAGGTCGCCGTCGCCGGCGGTAGGCCGGTCGGCGTACCCCCACGCCGGGATCGCCACAGGCGCCTCGAACCCCTCGCCGGTCAGC
>JAKFXV010000020.1 GCA_021731205.1 Nocardioides sp.
ACCGGGGTGTTGGGCGAACAGCGCGGACCGCATCGCGGCCGCCGTGGGATCGGCCGGCAGCGCCCGGAAGTAGCAATCGCCGTCCACCAGCTGCCCACGTGCCTCCAGGGCCCGCAAGCAGCGCCGGGCCGCCTCGCCGACGGGCTCGGCAGGTTGGCCGCTCTCGAGGGCCCGCAACAGTTCGCGCACCTCGACGGTGTCGCTGACCACGACCGCTCGCTGGCCGAGTCCGACCTGGAGGTGCTCGCGATCACGGCGTACGACGTGGACGCCCGGTCGCAGCAGGGGGTGCCGGGGAGTTGTCCCGGCCGGAGGCGAGGTCATGCCGGGACCCTGACACAGGGCGTGCCGGCGGCGCGGTGGCCCTCCACAGGGCGGAGTCGTGGCCGTAAATGCTGGAAGCACCTGCCCGGCCAGAGCCGGGAGGTGCTTCCAGGGAGTTCGGGGGTTGGTGCTCAGGCCCTGCCGAGGATCCGGTTGAGGTTCGTGCCACAGACGGGGCAGACGGCCTTGGCCATCTTGGTGCCCTTGTCGTTGACCCTGATCTCGCCACTGGCCTCACGCTTGGCCTTGCACTTCACGCAGTAGAACTCGCCGCTCCAGGTCTCCGCCATGACGGCCTCCTTGCCTTCTAGTTCCGGGCTCACAATTCCGGTCGTCGCGGCGGGGGGTTTAGGGAAGCCCGCCGGAGTTCGACAACGCGTTTTGGCTGTCGTACCGCTCACGACCCTACGTCACGCTCACGCTCAGCGTACGCAGGCACACCGCCGGGGTTCTCGGCGCGTCGCGCGGAGGTTGCTGGTCAAGACCAGTGGTGAATCCGAGCGGTGCGCCCGCCGGTCCCGGATCCCTGACCGGGTTCACCCCAGGTCGCCCTGCGGTGGCACCGGCCAGACCCCAACCCGATCCGGGCCGGACGGAGAAAGGACCCCCATGTCACGCTGCCCGACACTTGCCTTCCCCTTGCGAGTCTCGGTCAGTTCGTGGCTGGGGGCCCGATCTGAGCGCAACGCTAGGGATGCCTCGGCGGGCGGTCAATACGCGTCCAGACAGCGTTGTGGAGAACCTGTGGACAGGGCTGTGGATGAGTGACCAATGTGGTGGAAAGGGGTGTGTGAAACCTGGATGAGTCTGTGGAGGGTGCCGCCCTGTCGGCGTCGTACGACAGGCTGACCAGCCACAATGGTTGTGCACCGGTTGTGGACGAAAGAAAGTTTCCGAACCCCCGCATGAGTTCGATGAGTGAGGCCCCCGTGAGCGACTACCAGGCCGGTCCGGTTGCGGCGCTGCGCCGGATCGCGTTCCTGCTCGAACGCGGGCGTGCGGACACCTACAAGATCAAGGCGTTTCGCTCCGCCGCCGCCGCGATCTTGCCGCTAGCCGACGAGGAGGTCGCCGGGCACGCCGCGGCCGGCACGTTGACGTCGCTGGCGGGCGTGGGTGCCAGCTCGGCGGCGGTGATCGAGGCGGCCGCTCGCGGCGAGCTGCCTGCGCGGCTGGCCGCGTTGGAGGAGACGTACGCCGGCCCACTCGCCCCCGGCGGACGCGCGCTGCGGGCTCGGATTCGGGGGGATCTGCACTCCCACTCCGACTGGTCCGACGGTGGGTCCCCGATCGAGGAGATGGCGATGACCGCGATCGAGCTCGGTCACGACTACCTCGTGCTCACCGATCACTCGCCGCGGCTCACGGTCGCGCACGGGCTGAGCGCCGAGCGGCTCTCCAGGCAGCTCGACGTCGTCGACGCGGTCAACGGTCACCTCGGGGGCACCGGTTTCACCCTGCTCAAGGGGATCGAGGTCGACATCCTCGACGACGGAGGCCTCGATCAGACCGAGGAGCTGCTGGGGCGACTCGACGTGCGGGTGGCAAGCGTCCACTCGAAGTTGGCGATGGATCCCGACGCGATGACGCGGCGGATGCTGGGGGCCGTGCGCAACCCACGCACCAACGTGCTCGGGCACTGCACCGGTCGACTGGTCACCGGCAACCGTGGTCGGCGGCCGAGCAGCCGGTTCGACGCCGCTGCGGTGTTCGCTGCCTGTGTCGCTCACGATGTCGCCGTCGAGATCAACTCCCGCCCGGAGCGGCGCGACCCGCCGACCGCGTTGCTGGCCCAGGCGCGCGAAGCGGGGTGCCTGTTCTCGATCGACAGCGACGCCCACGCGCCCGGACAGCTCGACATGCTCGACTACGGGTGCGAGCGAGCCGAACGCGCGGGCATCGACCCGGATCGGATCATCAACACCTGGCCGAAGGATCGGCTGCTGGCGTGGGCGGACAAGTCATGACCGAGGCCCGGATCGAGGCCCGGATCGAGGTACGCCGATCGGCGCGTCGGCGGCGCACCGTGTCGGCGTACCGCGACGGTGACCGGATCGTCGTACTCATCCCGGCGTCGATGACCGCGGCCCAGGAGGCGCACTGGGTCGAGCGGATGATCGCCAGCCTGGACCGCAAGGAGCAGCGCACCAAGCGCTCCGATGCCGATCTGTCGCGCCGGGCGGGGGAGTTGAACGACGAGTACTTCGGCGGCTTGGCGACGCCGGCTTCGGTCGCGTGGGTCACCAACCAGCGGACCCGCTGGGGTTCGTGCACGCCGAGCGATCGCTCGATCCGGCTGTCCCATCGGCTGCAGCCGATGCCCGCGTGGGTGCAGGACTACGTCTTGGTGCACGAGCTCGCCCACCTGCTGGTCGCCGGCCACAACGCCGACTTCTGGGAGCTGGTCAACGCCTACCCGCTGGCCGAGAAGGCCCAAGGTTTCCTCGCCGGCTGGGCCGCCGGCTCCGCCGCCACCCCCCCCTAACGCCGAGGCGTCACAAACACGGGTCGAGGCGTCACAAACACGCCAGGATTGCGCGGGTTTCGTCCCAGGATCCGGGCTCGCCGGGCAGTTCGTCGAGCGGCCACCAGCGCAACTCCAACGACTCTTCACTGAGTACGGCGTCCGCATCAGCAGGCGCAACGGCCAGAAACCAAACATCCAGATGATGTACGCCGCCGCGCGGGTCGCAGAACGGCACCACATGCTCGTCCAGCCGCAACGGCTCCGGACGCAACCTCAGGTCAGTCAACCCCGACTCCTCGGTCGCCTCTCGCAACGCCGCCCCGGCCAGCGTGCGGTCGGTCGCCTCGCAATGCCCGCCGAACTGAAACCACGCCCCGGCCTTCGCGTGCAGCGTCAACAACACCTGAGTGCGATCGGCTGACAGCACCAGGGTGCTCGCCGTCAGGTGATCGGGATAGCACTCGCGGCTCAGAGCCGACGGCGTCGCTGCCAAGTGGTCGACGTACCTATCCCGCAGCGCCGCCTGCCTCGCATTGGGCGGCGACCAGCCCCGCAGCGTCCGCAGGGCGTCGGCGTGCAGGGCGTCGGCGTGCAGTGAGGAGTACGGCGTGCTCACCCGGCGGCGGGACCGTCCGGGTCCGAGGACTCCGAGGGTGACTCGGGTGATCGTGGCTCGAGCAACGTCCGCAGCTCGGCATCGAAGTCGTCGTCGCTGAGTTCGGCCGGCGCGGTGCTGCCCTCGCGGAAGCCCAGCGGGTCGTCGAGATCGGCGTCGGTCGGCAGCAGGTCGGGGTGCATCCAGACCCCGTCGCGCGCCTCGATCCCTTGCCGCTGACGCAGCGAACCCCACAGGGTCGAAGCGTCGCGCAGGCGGCGCGGCCGCAACTCGAGGCCGACCAGCGTGGCGAAGATCTGCTCGGCCGGTCCGCCGGCCGCGCGCCGGCGTCGTACGGCTTCCTGCAGCTTGGTCGCCGACGGCATCCGTTCGTGGGTCGCCTGGCCGACCACCTCGTCGACCCACCCTTCGACCAGCGCGAGGGCGACCTCGAGCCGCTGCAGGGCGGCCTCCTGGGCCGGCGACTTCTTGGGCTCGAACATCCCGCTCGCCATCGCCTCCTGGATGGATTCGGGGTTGATCGAGCCGAGCCCCTTCATCTGCTCCTGGATGCCCTCGGTGTCGATCTGGATGTCGCGGGCGAACGCCGTCACCGCACCGATCAGGTGATCGCGCAGCCAGGGCACGTTGGCGAACAGCCGCTGGTGGGCGGCTTCGCGCAAGGCGATGT
>JAKFXV010000019.1 GCA_021731205.1 Nocardioides sp.
TGCGGAAACACTGTATTTCACACGGTCGGGCTGACAGGATTTGAACCTGCGACCCCTTGACCCCCAGTCAAGTGCGCTACCAAACTGCGCCACAGCCCGTTGCTCGAATCGACCCTCTATGCACACCTTGAGCGGCCGCGAAGCGGTGTGAACCATACCGCAGCGCGAAGCCGCACCAGCAATCGCCCAAACGCCCAGCAGGCGTGGCGTCGTGCTAACGCTTGCGCTTCTCCCGCGGACGTTGTTGCAGCACGATCGGCGTGCCGACGAACCCGAACTCTTCGCGCAGCCGCCTCTCCAGATAGCGCTCGTATGACGCATCCAGACGACCGCTGGTGAACAAGATGAACGTCGGCGGGGCGACCGACGCCTGGGTCCCGAACAGGATCTTCGGCTGCTTGCCGCTGCGCACCGGGTGCGGATGCTCGGCGACCAGCCGGCCGAGGAACGCATTCAAGGCGCCGGTCGAGACCCGCGTCTCCCACCCCTCCAGCGCCCGATCCAAAGCGGGGACCAGACGATCGATGTGCCACCCGGTCCGTGCCGTGATGTTGATACGAGGAGCCCACTGCACCTGCACCAAGTCCCGCTCGACCTCGCGATCGAGGTAGTAGCGGCGCTCTTCGTCGACCAGATCCCACTTGTTGAAGGCGATCACGAGCGCGCGCCCCGCATCCCGGATGGTCTGGATGATCCGCAAGTCCTGTTCGGACACCGAATCCGACCCGTCGATGAGCAAGACGGCGACCTCGGCGCGGTCGATGGCCGTCGAGGTGCGCAGCGATGCGTAGTACTCCTGCCCGGAAGCCTCTTTCACGCGCTTCCGAATGCCTGCTGTGTCGATGAAGCGCCAGGTCCGGCCACCGAAGTCGACGAGTTCATCCACCGGGTCCACGGTGGTGCCCGCGACATGGTCGACGACGACCCGCTCCTCCCCCGCCAGCTTGTTCAGCAATGACGACTTGCCGACGTTCGGCTTCCCGACGAGGGCGATCCGGCGCGGTCCTCCCACTTCGCGCTCGGACTCCGGCGGGGGTTCGGGCAACGCGGCCAGGACCGCGTCGAGCAGGTCGCCCGAACCGCGCCCGTGCAGCGCCGACACGGGATGCGGCTCACCCAGCCCTAGATTCCACAGGGCTGCCGCTTCCGCCTCGGTGCGCTGGTCGTCGACCTTGTTTGCGGCAAGCACAACCGGCTTCCCGGCCCGTCGCAGGATCTTGACCACAGCCTCGTCGGTGTCGGTGATGCCGACGGTCGCGTCCACCACGAACAGCACGGCGTCGGCCATCGTGGCGGCGATCTGGGCCTGAGCGGCGATCCGCTCGGCAAGCCCCCGGGCGTCCGGGTCCCAGCCGCCGGTGTCGACGACCGTGAACGCCCGCCCGCTCCAGGTGGCGTCGTAGTTCACCCTGTCGCGAGTCACCCCGGGCCGGTCCTCGACCACGGCTTCGCGCCGCCCGATGATTCGATTCACCAGCGTCGACTTTCCGACATTCGGGCGACCGACGACCGCGAGGACCGGAACCACCGTGGCGGCTTCGGCAGCGGGTTCCACGGCTTCGGTCACGGCGACTCGTCCTCACTGGCCCGCACCAGGTCGATGATCAAGTCGATCACCTGATCGAGGGTGTACGCCGTCGTGTCGATGTGTCGGGCCCCTTCGACCATGATCAGGGGCGAGGCTTGTCTGGTCGAGTCGATCCGGTCGCGCTCGAGCAGTGACTCCTGGGTCGCGGCGTGATCGCTCCCGCCCTCCTCGGCAGCACGTCGGACGGCCCGCGCCGACGGATCGGCCGTCAAGAACACCTTCACCTGCGCTTCGGGGACCACGACCGACCCGATGTCGCGCCCTTCGACGACAATCCCGCCGGACCCGATGATCGAACGCTGCAGTTCGAGCATCCGGGCCCGCACTTCGGGTACGGCGCTCACCTGGCTCACCGCTGCGGTCACCTTGGGTGTGCGGATCGCCGCCAGCGCATCACGACCGTCGATCGCGATCGACGGGCTCAGCGGATCGGTGCCGGACTCCAACGACGGCTGGCCGGCCAGCTTCGCCACGGCCCGTGCATCGGAGACGTCCACTCCGTGCTCGAGCATCCACCACGTGATGGCCCGGAACATGGCGCCGGTGTCCAGGTAGCGCAGCCCCAACGCGGCAGCAACGCCGCGCGAGGTGCTGGACTTGCCCGATCCGGAGGGGCCGTCGATCGCGACCACCACGCTGCTACTCACCACCGGACCTCGTGTTGTTCCGCGCGGCAAGCCCATGCTCCGCGACCGAGGGGTCAGCCTACCGGTGGGTGACCCAGCCCCGTGATTCGAGCGACCCCAGCAACTGCTCGGCGCGCTCTTCGGCGACCACCAGCTCCACCAGTCCCATCGGGCGCCCAGGATCGTGGTCGATATGGACGTCCTCGATGTTGACCCCGCTGTCCCCGGCGTCGGCGAAGAGCCGCGCCAACTCACCGGGATGGTCGGGAACCGACACGAACACCGAACGGATCGGACGACCGGGCCCACCGTGCTTGCCCGGGATCGCATGCGTCCCCCGCACCCCGCGCGACAACACGTCGAGGAGCTTCGCGCCCTCGCCCCCTCCGATCGCGGCCACCAGCGCTTCGAGGTCCGCCTGCAGCGCGATGAGCGGCGCCAAGACGGCCCCGGAGTTCAGGCGCAGGATCTGGGCCCAGAGTTGTGGATCGCTCGCTGCGACTCGGGTCACGTCGCGCACGCCTTGGCCGGCCAGGGCCAGGTGGTCGCTGGGGGCATCGGCGAGTTGCCCGGCCATCAGGACCGCCACGACGTACGGGACGTGGGAGATCGTGGCCACCGCCCGATCGTGTTCGGTCGGAGTGGTGAGGATCGCGGTGGCACCGCAGCTCCGCGCGAGTGCGACCACTACCTCGACGGCCTCGGGCGCGGACGAGTCGTGCGGAGTGATCGCCCACGGGCGACCGTCGAACAACGCGGCCGAGGCGGCCAGCGGACCCGAGCGTTCGCTGCCGGCCATCGGGTGCGATCCGACGTACCGCTCGACGCCGGAGGTCAGGTGGACCAACGGCTCGGTCTTCACGCTGCCCACGTCGGTCACGAAGGCGTCCTCGAACTCGGCCAGCACGCTGGCGACCGTGCGGCCGACGTGCTCGGGCGGCACGGCGACCACGACCAGCTGGGGTGACACCTCACCCGGGTCCGGGACCCCGGCCCCCAGCCCCGAGGCCGTGCGCAGGTGCTCGGGGTTTCGATCTCGGAGCAGCACGGCGACACCTGCGGCGGACAGCGCCAACCCGATCGACGTGCCGAGCAACCCGGCGCCCACGATCAGCACCGGTCCCGTGACCGCGCCAGGGGCAGCAGCCGATCCGGTCATCGGGAACTCATTGGCGAAACGTCCCGGTGAGATCGATGCGCAGCTGTGCGGCTCCGTGGAGGTAGACATGCCGGATGTCGGACTTGGCCTGCTCGGACTCGACGTGGGCCAGCATGCGCACCACCCGGGGCATCGATTCTGCGACCTCGAGCTCGCGGGCGCACAGCAACGGCACGTCGCCGAAACCCAGGCGGCGCGCGGCGTAGGCCGGGAACTCCGACACCAGATCGGAGGTAGCCGTGAAGATCACGGAGATGAAGTCGTCGACCACCAAGCCGTTGACCGACATCACCTCGGCGACCATCTCGGCCACCCGCTCCAACATGTGCTCACGCTCGTCGGTGTCCAACTGGGTCGCGCCGCGGATCGCACGCACGCTCACGGGTCCTCCCTCCACGTCTTCGAGCGGCCGGGCTCAGCCGGGAAAACCCTACGCCGCCGCACCGTCACAACTGAGCGCTGTCCAACAGTGACCCCAGCTCGGCTACGGACAGCTCCCGAACCTCACCGGGGCGCAAGTCGCCCAACCGCACCGGACCGATCGCCGTGCGGGTCAGGCGCTTGACGGGATGCCCAACCTGCGCGAGCAGCCGTCGGACGATCCGGTTGCGTCCCTCATGAATCACGAGCTCGATCATGCTGCGGCCCTCGGCAGCCTGCATCAGCCGAGCCTTTCGCACCCGCACGGGACCGTCCTCCAG
>JAKFXV010000018.1 GCA_021731205.1 Nocardioides sp.
GGTGAGGCTAGTGGGGCGGGTGGGGCTCGAACCCACGACCCAAGGATTATGAGTCCTTTGCTCTAACCGACTGAGCTACCGCCCCGCCGGGGAGCCTATCGGGCGAGACGCCCGGGCGGCTTCCGGCAACCGGGGCATGCCTGGCATGCTCGCCCCCATGCAATCAGAACCCCTCACACCCCTCCCCGAAGACTGGCAGACCGCGCTGTGTGTGGTCGCCCACCCCGACGACCTGGAGTTCGGCGCGGCGGCGGCCATCGCGCGCTGGACCGGCCAGGGCAAGCACGTCGTGTACTGCATGGTGACCAGCGGCGAGGCCGGCATCGACGGCCTCGACCCGGACGCCTGCCGCGTAGTGCGCGAGGCGGAGCAGATCGAGTCGGCCAGGATCGTCGGCGTCGACATCGTGGAATTCCTCGGCTTGCCCGACGGCGTCTTGGAGTACGGCGTGCCGCTGCGGGCCGCGATCGCAAGAGTGGTTCGCCGCCATCGCCCCGACATCGTGATCACCGGCAACTTCCACGACACCTGGGGCGGCGCGAATCTCAATCAGGCAGACCACATCGCCACCGGGAAGGCCGTGCTCGACGCCGTCCGGGACGCGGGCAACCGCTGGATCTTCTCCGATCAGCTGGTCGACGGCCTCGAACCGTGGGGTGGGGTCCGCGAGGTATGGGCCGCGAGTTCTCCCAAGTCAGCACACGGTGTGGACACCACCGCGACCTTCGATGCCGGCGTCGCCTCCCTGGAGGCCCACTCGGCGTACATCGAGGGGCTGGGCTGGGAGTTCTTCGATCCGCGCGAGTTCCTCGAGGGCGGGAGCCGCCCGGCAGGGCAGCGGCTGGGTGTGGCGTTCGGGGCCGCGTTCGAGGTCATCCCCATGGGCTGGGGAGGGTGACTAGCGAGCCAAGAGCTGGCTGGCCGGGATCACTTGCTTCGGCACGCCCGGGCCGCTCCACCGAAGGGCCACGCTCGCAGCGCCGGTCTGCTCGGCGTACTCGAGCCTGATCGCGTAGGCCTGGTTGCTCTGCAGCGCGATCGTGCCCTGGACCTCGCTGGCTGTGGCGTTGGTCCAGTTGTTGATGATGCGCTGGCCGTTGACCCACAGACGCGCTCCGTTGTCCGACTGCGTATAGAACGTGTGCGTTCCTGTCGCCAGCGGCAACAGTCTCCCTGTCCAACGGACGCTGAAGGTGTCTCGGCCAATGTTGGCCGCCGGCGACCCGGTCCCCCAGCTGAACGAGACGGACTTGTCGTTGCGGGTGAGCCGCTGGCTCGTGAGGACTGCCGTGTCGAAGTACGACCCGGTGAGGCCGGTCGGAGCCACGGCGGGTACGGCGACGGCGATCGAGGCCGCAGCCGACTGGTTGCCGGCCGCATCAAGAGCGCGTACGGCGTAGCCGTGGGTCGCGTTGGGGGTGTGGGTGGTGTCGACGAAGGACTCCCCCGGCACGCTGCCCAGCGCCACGTCGTTTCGGGTGACCTCGTAGGCGACGACTCCGACATCGTCGTCACTTGGCTGCCAGGCGAGGGACACGCTGGTGGGTGAGTTGATGCGGGCAGTGAGCCCCGTGGGAACGCTCGGGCTGACGGTGTCGGGAGGCGGGCCTTTGTCGCTGAGGAAGAAGTCTTGAAGCACCTGTCCCGACCCACCGACTGGGCTCCCACACTCGGTCGGTGTCCCGAGCAGATCGGCCACGATGGTTCCCGGCATGTCGAACGCATGGCCGAAGACCCCGATCTCGTGTTCGTAGAGATAGGCGAGCAGCTCCGGCGCCAAGTCCTCGCTCGCCGTCGCGCACTTGTCCGCCTTGTAGTTCCACTCGGTCGCGATCAGCGGGACCGTGGCAGCGAGGGCGCCGTACTGCAACTCCCACCAATCCGGGCCGAGAGAGAAGTAGTAGGGGTGAACGCCGTAGATCAGGTTCCCCGTGGGGTCGCTCAGCAGCGGCATGCCTGCTGTCCTGGCCCCCTTTCGCAGCGCGTCCGCGATCAGCACGTTCGTGTTGCCGAGCGCCCTGATCTGGTCGATCAACTCTTGATGACCGACGGCCGGCGCGCCGAGGTTGTCGCTCGGGGTGAGGCCGCCGTGTTGCCACTGCTGCCACCCGGCGGCGTCATTGTCGAGGTCGGGTTCGTTGAACAGCTCGAACATGACGTAGGGGTCGGTCGCGAACACCGGCGCCAGCACGCTCCAGGCAGCGGACGTGGCGGCACTGGGCAATGGGTGTGCTGGTCCACAGCTGAAGTACTGATCCTGCATGGAGACGATGACGTCGAAGCCGTTGTCGCGTGCCAGGGCGACCCCGGCCTGCACGCGCTCGAGGTAGGCGTCTCGCTCGGCCTGGGTCACGTTCGGGTTGGTCAGCCCCTCTTGGCTGACCTGGAACCTCAACGCGCTGACGTTCCACTGCCTGGCGAGCTCCATCGTCGCCTCGCCGAAGCTCTGCTCCGCCGGGGCCGTTTGGTAGCGACTGCACCACGCCGGTGTGAGGAGGGCGACCATGTTGAAGCCCTGCGGGACATAGGCTCTGCCGTCCTTGAGCAACTGGGGTCCGGACACGGACAAACCGGGCGGGTCGTCGGCTGCGGCGGGCGGCAGGCCGAGAGGCGTCAGCGCCGCGGCCGCAAGCGCCATCGTGGCCCACAGCCAGGTCACTGACTGCCGTGGGCCACGGCGTCGTACGGCGGCGGTCACAGCCTCGAGGACTCCTGACTTGATTGTCGTTCAGAGAACCTGATTCGAGTCTCGCGAAGTCGTCCACCCCGGTCAATCGTCACTGCGGCATGTCGTCGCCGGAAACCAAAGATGTCTCGCAACACCGTGTCGGTGTCGCGAGACATCAGGTTGGCTCCCCCGGTTGGACTCGAACCAACAACCCTCCGGTTAACAGCCGAATGCTCTGCCAGTTGAGCTACAGGGGATGGCGCCGCACCGCCGCGGGCGTGGCCCGCACAGGTTAGCCCAGAGAGGCTACCAAGGTCCCCGCGACCTCAAGAAATCACCGCCCCGGGCAGCCGCTAGAGACCGACCTCATCCCGCAAGGCCGCCAGCGTGGTCTCGGCCACGAGTCGCACGGCGGGGTCGTCGGGATCGACGCCCTCGTCGAAGTCGAAGCTCCACTGGGCCGGCTCCCTCCCGCCCGGCGCTCGTCGAGCGATCACCCGCAGCCCACGACGGGGCGAGACCGAGACGTGTCGTTGAACCAGGATGCTCGCGGTCACCCGCTCGCGGAGCAGCTCCAACAACCGGCCCGGACGTCGTACGACGAGGATGTGGATCGGGCGCGGTTCCCCCCATCGCCCGACTTCGGCAACCCGAAGCGTGCCACCCTCGGGATCCCACTCGGCGGAGTGCACCTGCTCCCACGGAATGCGCACGGCGGGTGCACCGGAAACCCGAAGGTAGAGCGCGTCTCGGGTGCCGGCAGCATCGCCGGACTCAACCTCGGCCCACGCCAGCAGCCGTTCTCCTGGCCCGACGGCGAGGTCCGGCCGCGGAGGTCGCCGCTCACGCCAGGCGGGGCTCACCGGCCACCGACGGCAAGGTCGCGAAGCCTCCGACGATGCTGCTCGAGCGCGACCAGTTCGCCGAACATCCGGTTGTACTCCGTCGCGTGCTCGACCGGGTTGGTGCGCTGCAACCGTGATTTGAGATCGGCGATGCGACGCATCGCCGTCAGCTCCAGCAGCCGGTAGACGTGAGCAGCGACGTAGTCGGCATCGGGTTCCTTGGCCGTGAGCAGACCTTCCACACCGAGCGCACTGATCGCCGACGCCACGGCTGAGTCCGGGGCTGCGTCCTTGAGCCGCGCCACCCAGTTGGCGTCGCCCACGCCGTGCGCTGCCCCGCCCTGGTCTGTGACCACTTCCCAGACCGCGCGGTAGGTCGGGTGGGTGAAATCGTTGACGCCGACCTCCTTGATGCCCGCGCCCACCGAGCCGGGAAACTGGACGACGAGCTTCAACGTCTCGCGCTCGATGGCGAACCGGGGATCGCGCAGGTCCGGGAGTTGCCTGGGTCGCTGAGCCTCGGCAGGCTGGTTCTTCTCCCGATCGGCCGGTCGCTGAGC
>JAKFXV010000290.1 GCA_021731205.1 Nocardioides sp.
GGTGACGAGCACGGCCTGGCCGAGCTCGTCACCAAGGCGCTGCCGGCTCCCCCGCCGGGCCGGGCCTACCAGATGTGGCTGTTCACCACCAACGGCACGATCGCACCTGCGGGCATGACGACCGCGGCGCCCAACCAGACGATCCTGCTGGAGGGGGATGCCGCTGCGGCGACTGCTGCCGCGATCTCCGTCGAGCCGGAGGGTGGTTCGGCGCAACCGACCACCGAGCCCGTCGCGCTGATCGACTTCTCCAGCTTGGAGTCTGCGTGACTCCAACCAGGGTCGGCGTCGTCGGCTCCGGCGTGGCCGGGCTGACCGCGGCGTATGTCGCGAGCCGGACGGCCGACGTCACGTTGTTCGAAGCCGACGATCGCCTCGGCGGTCATGCGGACACCCATGACGTCACCGATGCCGACGGCAGCGCCGAGGGCAGGCGCCTGGCGATCGACACCGGGTTCATCGTGCACAACGAGCGCACCTACCCCACCCTGTTGCGCCTGTTCGCGGAGCTGGGCATCTCTACACAAGAGTCGGAGATGTCGATGTCCGTGCGTGATGAGGCGACCGGCCTCGAATACGCTGGCGCTCTCGGAGCTCGGGGCGTCTTCCCTCGGGCGGCACTACTCGCAACTCCGGCCTACCTGCGGATGCTCCTCGAGATCCCGCGGTTCCACCGGAAGGCGCGGGCCCTGATCTCGGCAGGCTCGACCGTGGCCGAACGGACGCTAGCCGGTCCCTCGGTCGAGTCTGTCGACCAGACCCTCCATGAACAGACCCAGATCGATCAGACCCAGATTGATCGGACACAGATCGATCAGACCCAGATCGATCAGACACTGGGGAACTTCCTCGCGGACGGCAACTTCTCGGCGTACTTCGTCCGTCACTTCATGGAACCGCTGGTGGCTGCCGTGTGGTCGTGCAATCCCGCGATCGCCCTCGACTACCCCGCCCGCTACCTGTTCGCGTTCCTCGATCATCACGGCATGCTGGCCGTCTTCGGATCACCGGTGTGGCGCACCGTGACCGGGGGGTCGCGAGAGTACGTCCACCGCGTCGCACAAGCACTCGGCGACGTGCGGGTCGGCACGAAGGTGGTGTCGGTGGTCGACACCGGGACCGGCGTCGAGCTCACCGACGGAAACGGTGAGACGTCTGTCTTCGACGCGGTGGTGATCGCCACCCACCCCGACCAGGCCCTGGCCATGCTGGCCGAACCCACGCCGCTCCAGCGAACGACTCTCGGGGCGATGCCGTACTCCCGCAACACCGCGCTGTTGCACACCGATCTCACCTTGCTGCCCCGGGCCGAGTCCGCCCGCGCCTCCTGGAACTTCCTCCGCCCGGTGCGTTCCGAGGATGCTTCACGGGGCCCGGCTCCGGTGACCGTGACCTACGACTTGACCCGACTGATGCGGCTGCCCACGCGCCGTCGCTACTTGGTGACGCTGGGCGGTGAGGATCGCGTGGATCCCCGCCAGGTGATCGCCAGGCGTGAGTACGCTCACCCGATCTACACGCCGAGCTCCGTGGCCGCACAGCGGCTGCTTCCCGCCTGCAACACCGACCGGATCGCTTTCGCCGGCGCCTACCACGGCTGGGGATTCCACGAGGACGGCGCGCGATCCGGCCTCGCTGCCGTGACCCACCTCGGCTTGACCTGGCCGACGGCAGCGACCTCGGCCGCCGTACCCACGCCACGCATCTACGCCGCCACGATCAGGCACACCCGCCGGTCGCCGATCAGGCGTTCCTTCACCCACCGGGCCGACACCTGGCTGGTCGACCTCGACCACCTCCCCGAGCACGGCATTCTCGGACGCTTCGAAGCGCGTGACCACCTCGGGGATCCGCATCGCACGATCCGGGCCAACGTCGACGCGTTCCTCGCCTTGCACGGCGTCGACATCAGCGGTGGCAGGGTGCTGATGGCAGCGAACGCGCGGGCGTTCGGCTACTGCTTCAACCCGATCAGCGTGCACTGGTGCTTCGACGCGGACGACTCGCTGGCGGGGGTGGTGGTCGAGGTGCACAACACCTACGGCGACCGCCACGCCTACCTGGTCCACCCCGACGCCCAGGGTCGAGCACGGACCCCGAAGCAGATGTACGTCTCTCCCTTCCACGGCACCGACGGCACCTACGACCTTGCCGTGCCGGTGCCGGGACGCAAGCTCCAGATCTCGGTGACCTTGACCACCGACGACGGCGAGGTGTTCTCGGCCAGCCTGACCGGACGCGAGCCGACGACACCGACCCGGGCCCAGGTCAGGCGCGCGGCCCCCGCCGCTGCCCGTGGCGCGGCGCTGATCCGAGCTCATGGCCTGGTGTTGTGGGCTCGGGGCCTGCCGGTTCGGAAGCGGCCGACCCACGCGCCTCAGGAGGGGGTCCGATGACGCTGACGGATCCGGGCGGAACCCCGCGCACCAACACTCCCGTCGGCATGTGGGACGGGTTGCATGTTCCCCCCGCCGGACCCCGCGTGGCGGTGGCTACTGCGATCGCTCGGCGGATCTTCGACATGGCGGCGCGCCGGCTCGGCGTCTGGGTCGTCGTTGCTCCCGCCGGGACCGATGTCACCGCGCCCGGCGACGTGCCGGTGATCGTGTTGCACCGCCCTCACGAGTTCTATGCCCGGGTCGGCAGCCATGGGTTGATCGGTTTCGGCGAGTCCTACCTCACCGGAGCGTGGGACTCCCCCGACCTGGATCTGCTGCTGACGGTCCTGGCTCGCGACGTCACGACGCTGGTTCCGGCATCCATGCAGCGGCTCCGCCGTGCGTACGTCGCCCGACACCCACGCTGGCACCGGAACTCGACCGACAACACCCGCAACAACATCGCGCACCACTACGACCTGTCCAACGACCTGTTCCGGGCCTTCCTCGACGAGACGCTGAGCTACTCCTCGGGCCTGTTCGAGGCACCGATCCACCCGACCGGACCCGCGGCAGCCCGGGCCGGAGATCCTGGGGTTCCAGAGCGCACAGATCTGGCCGAGGCCCAGGCCCGCAAGATCGAGCGCCTGCTGGACGTGACCGGCGTGGGGGCAGGCACGTCCGTGCTCGAGATCGGCACCGGCTGGGGAGAGCTCGCCATCCGCGCGGCGCGCCGCGGGGCCACCGTGCGCTCGATCACCCTGTCGAGCGAGCAGCGCGCGCTGGCTTTGCACAGGGTGGCAGACGCCGGGTTGTCGGATCGGGTCGAGATCGATCTGCTCGACTACCGCGCGGTCTCCGGCGACTACGACGTCGTGGTGTCCGTGGAGATGATCGAGGCCGTCGGGCACGAGTTCCTGCCGTCGTACTTCTCGACGATCGACCGGGTACTGCGACCGGGAGGCCGGGCCGGGATCCAGGCGATCACCATGTCCCACGAGCGGATGCTGACGACCCTGGGCACCTACACCTGGATCAACAAGTACATCTTCCCGGGCGGGTTCATCCCGTCGGTGCGACTCATCGAAGACGTTCTGGACCGACACACCAACTTGCAGTTGCTCGAACGGATGGCTTTCGGCGAGCACTACGCGGAGACGCTGCGCCTGTGGGACGAGGCGTTCCTGGGCGCTGACACACGGCGCCTGGGCTTCGACGCTACCTTCGATCGCATGTGGCACTTCTATCTCACCTACTGCCGGGCCGGCTTCGCCACCGGCTACATCGACGTACAGCAGTTGCTGATCGGTCGATGACCGTCGAGTTCACCCTCGCCGCGGGGGTGTTCGGACTCGCCGTCCTCACCGTGGTGCTCGCCCAGGCGGTGACCGCCGTGATCGCTTTCCGGGTCGACCGAGTCTCCGTGGTCGACGTCACCTGGGGGCTTGGCTTCGTCGTCGTCGCCACCACGACCGCGCTGTGGACCTCGGCGATCGACGCATCCGGCACCCCCTGGCGACGCTGGCTGATCGCGACCCTGGTTGCCGGGTGGGGGCTGCGCCTGGCTCGGCACATCTCGCGCAAGCATCGCGGACACCCGACGGAGGATCCCCGCTACGCGGAGCTCTTGGGCGGTCTGAGTCCTCGTCGGGGCGGGATGGGC
>JAKFXV010000043.1 GCA_021731205.1 Nocardioides sp.
CGCTCTAACCGGCCCGAGCGACTCCGGTCCAGGCCTGCCGTGCGCGTCGTACTAGGCGTCAGCGGTGGAATCGCGGCTTACAAGTCAGTCGAGCTGCTGCGGCTGTTGACCGAGTCGGGCCACGACGTCACCGTCATCCCGACAGCCGCCGCGCTGCGCTTCGTCGGGTCGGCCACCTGGGCGGCCCTCTCCGGCAAGCCGGTTGCGGACGATGTGTGGAGTCACGTGGAATCGGTGCCGCACGTGCGCATCGGCCAAGCAGCCGATCTGGTGGTGGTCGCGCCCGCGACGGCAGACCTGCTCGCAAAGGCATCCGCCGGACAGGCTGATGACCTGCTGACCACCACGTTGCTGACCGCGCGCTGTCCGGTGGTGTTTGCGCCAGCGATGCACACCGAGATGTGGGAACACCCCGCGACTCAGGCCAATGTCGCCACCCTCAGAGCCAGGGGCGCCACCGTCATCGAGCCAGCGGTCGGCCGGCTCACTGGTGCTGATTCCGGGAAGGGACGACTCCCGGAGGCGGCGGAGATCTTTGCGCTCTTGGGACCCTTGCTGGGCCAACCCGTGGGCGATCTGACCGGGCGTCACGTAGTCGTCTCTGCGGGGGGCACTCGTGAATACCTCGACCCGGTCCGCTTCATCGGGAACCGATCCTCGGGAATCCAGGGGTACGCCCTCGCCCGCACGGCGATCGCACGGGGCGCCCGGGTCACCTTGGTGGCCGCCAACGTCACCCTGAGCGACCCTGCGGGCGTGACGGTGCGCCATGTGGAAACCACCGCGCAGCTCCGCACCGAGATGTTGGCCGCCGCTGCGGTGGCGGACGCCGTCGTGATGGCTGCGGCGCCGGCCGACTTCCGTCCGGCCGAGCCGAGCGAGTCGAAGATCAAGAAGCCGGCCGACGGCTCGGCCCCGTCGTTGGCCCTCACTCAGAATCCCGACATCCTCGCCGAACTGGGCGAGCGTCGTCGACACAACGCCGCGGCCGGGGTCGCCCCGCCGGTGTTGGTGGGCTTTGCCGCCGAGACCGGCGACGGACAGGCAAGCGTCCTGGACCAGGCGCGGGACAAGTTACGACGCAAGGGCTGTGACCTGCTGGTGGTCAACGACGTCAGTGGTGGTGCGGTGTTCGGTAGCCCAGACAACGAAGCGGTGATCCTCGGCGCCGACGGATCGTCGTACTCCGTGTCGAGGCGCAGCAAGGAAGATCTCGCCGATGCGATCTGGGACCGTGTGCTGGCCCTGTTCGCGAGTGCGGCGAAGCCGGACTCGGCGGATAGGCTGGCGACATGACTGGTCGATTGTTCACCTCCGAGTCGGTGACCGAGGGCCATCCGGACAAGATGGCCGATCAGATCAGCGACAGCATCCTCGATTACTTGCTGGCCGAGGATCCACGCAGTCGCGTGGCGGTGGAGACCTTGCTCACGACCGGTTTGGTCGTGGTCGCCGGTGAGGTGACGACAGAGGCCTACGCCCCGGTCGCCAAGATCGTTCGTGACCGGGTGCTTGCGATCGGCTACGACTCCTCCGACAAGGGTTTCGACGGCAATTCCTGTGGCGTACAAGTGGCCATCGGCCAGCAGTCGCCCGACATCGCCCAAGGTGTGGACGACGCCTACGAAGAGCGCCACGACGGCTCCACGGATGCGCTCGATCGCCAAGGCGCCGGTGATCAGGGGCTGATGTTCGGCTACGCCTGCGACGACACGGCCGTGCTGATGCCGCTCCCGATCACGATCGCCCAGCGCCTCGCCGAGCGGCTCACGGCCGTCCGCAAAGACGGCACGTTGCCCTACCTCCGACCCGACGGGAAGACTCAGGTCACCATCGAGTACGACGACCACAACCGCCCGGTCCGCATCGACACGGTGGTGATCTCGTCGCAGCATGCGTCAGACGTCGACCTCGAGACTGTGCTCGGCCCGGACGTCAAGAAGCACGTGGTCGACCCGATCCTGGGCGAGTTCGAGCTCTCCGCGGAGGGCTACCGGTTGCTGGTCAACCCGACAGGCAGATTCGTGACAGGTGGGCCGATGGGCGATGCAGGCGTCACCGGCCGCAAGATCATCGTCGACACCTACGGTGGGATGGCTCGGCACGGCGGCGGTGCGTTCTCGGGCAAGGACCCCTCCAAGGTGGATCGCTCGGGCGCCTACGCCATGCGCTGGGTCGCAAAGAACGTGGTGGCCGCGGGCCTTGCGCGACGCTGCGAGGCCCAGGTCGCGTATGCCATCGGTAAAGCTCAACCGGTGGGAGTCTTCATCGAGACTTTCGGCACCGGCGTCGTGTCCGACGAGCGGATCCAGCAGGCAGTCCTCGAGGTCTTCGACCTGCGCCCGGCCGCGATCATCCGCGACCTCGAGCTGCTCCGCCCGATCTACGCCCTCACCGCTGCCTACGGTCACTTCGGGCGCGAGCTCGATGAGTTCACCTGGGAGCGCACCGATCGCGCCGCGGCCTTGGCCGCGGCAGTGCGCGGCTGAGTCCGAGCCGAACCCACCGGGCGTTCACTGCGCCCCTGACGGCGGCGGCTGATAGGAATGCCGCGATGACCCCCGTCTCCGCTGATCCGCAACTCCCAGGCCTGGTGCGCTCGGCCGTGCGGCGCACCCGCGTCACGACCCCTCACGATGCGGAGCCGCTTGCACTGCACGACCCGATCGCCCGGGTCCTGGTGGATGTCGGTTTGGCCCATCTCGACCGCGACTTCGACTATGCCGTCCCGGCGTCCCTGGCCGATCAGGCGGTCCCCGGCGTGCGGGTCAAGGTCAGGTTCGCCGGCAGGGAGGTCAACGGGTACGTCGTGGCCCGCGTCGGACAGACCCCTCATCCCGGACGGCTCACCCCGATCCGTCGGGTCGTGAGTCCCGAACCGGTGTTGTCACCAGCGATCCTCGCGTTGGCAGGCCGTCTCGCCGAGCGCTACGCCGGCACGAGGGCCGATGTGCTGCGGCTTGCCGTTCCCCCGCGTCATGCCCGCGTCGAACACGAGCCGCCAGCGTCGCCCCGCCTCGCTGAGCCCGTCGGCAGGGGGAATGGAGCAATCGCGTCGGAGTGGCGCCACGTCCCTGCCGCTGCGGCCTTCCTCCGGCATCTCGAGGTGGGTGGGTCCCCGCGGGCGGTGTGGACGGCCGCCCCAGGGGACGACTGGCCGGACTTCATCGCTCGCGCCAGTGCCGCAACCTACTCCGGCGGACGCGGCGTGCTGATCCTCGTGCCCGATGGGCGGGATGCCGATCGTGTCGACGCCGCCCTCGAGTCGCGGCTGGGATCGGGACACCACGTTGTGCTGCGTGCCGACGCCGGTCCGACCGCTCGATATCGAGATTTTCTCGCCGTGTCCCGAGGGGTCCGCCGCGTCGTCGTGGGGACCCGCGCGGCGGCGTACGCCCCGGTGCACGAGCCGGGGTTGCTGGTGATCTGGGACGACGGAGACGATCTGTACGCCGAACCCCGGGCGCCCTATCCGCACGCTCGCGAAGTGCTGATGCTGCGCGCTGCGACCGAGAAGACGGCCATGCTGGTCGGCGGGTTCGCCCGGTCGGTGGAGTCTCAAGCACTGCTCAGCAGCCACTGGGCTCGCCCGATGGAGGTCCCACGATCGGTGCTGCGTGAGCGAGTGACGGTCACCGCGACAGGTGGCCAGATCGACCCGGCCCGCGACCCGCACGGCCACACCGCCCGGCTGCCACGAGTGGTCTTCGATGCGATCCGAGCAGCGCTCCTCGACGGGCCGGTGTTGGTGCAAACGCCACGCAGCGGATACGCCCCAGCCTTGGCTTGCGATCGCTGCCGCGCACCTGCGCGATGTGCCCGCTGTCATGGGCCGCTGGGACTGCGCGCCGCGACCTCACCACCGACGTGTGGGTGGTGCGCGAAGGAACATGCGGGCTGGACGTGTGCATCGTGCGGCGGCCACGGGCTACGAGCGCCGATGATCGGTGGACGGCGCACCTCGGAAGAACTGGGGCGGGCCTTTCCGGGGGTCCCGATCAGGGTCTCCGACGGCATCCAGGTTCAGGCTCGGGTGG
>JAKFXV010000042.1 GCA_021731205.1 Nocardioides sp.
GTCGGTGGGTGCGTCGAACAGCGAGGCGGGCGGGTCGGTGGGTGCGTCGAACAGCGATGGCGGCGGGGCAGCCGGCACGTCGAACAGTGATGCCGGCGGCGCCGCCGCCGGAGTTTGTGACGTCTCGACCAGATTTGCTGACGCCTCGGCGGAAACAACTGACGCCTCGGCCCGTGTTTGTGACGCCTGGGCGGGATTAGGTGACGCCTCGACGGGATTTGAGACGGCGGCGAGGAGGAGTTGGGCGACGTCGAGCACCTCGACCTCGTCGCGGGCGGTGCCGGAGGCCTGGGCGGCGGTGAGTCCGTCAGAGAGCATCACCCGGCAGAACGGGCACCCCACGGCGATCCGATCCGCGCCGGTGGCGACGGCCTCGGCCGTGCGGTTGGCGTTGATCCGCTCTCCGAGCCGCTCCTCCATCCACATCCGCGCCCCGCCGGCGCCGCAGCAGAACGATCGCTCGGAGTTGCGGGGCATCTCGACGTACTCCGCCCCCGGCAACACCGCGAGCAGCTCACGCGGCGGGGAGTAGACCTGGTTGTGCCGGCCCAGGAAACACGGGTCGTGATAGGTCAGTCGCTGCGGGGGCGCACCGTTCGGGATCGGGGTGAGCCGACCCTCACGCACCAGGCGGTTGAGAAGTTGCGTGTGGTGGACGACCTCGAGCTCGAGCCCGAACTGGGCGTACTCGTTGCGCAGGGTGTTGAAGCAGTGCGCACAGGTCGCGACCACCTTCGTCACACCATGCTCTCGGAAGGTCTCCACGTTGGCGGCGGCCAGTCCGGCGAAGACGAACTCGTTGCCCGCGCGCCGGGCGGGGTCGCCCGTGCAGGTCTCGCCGTTGCCGAGCACGGCGTACGACACCCCGGCCAGGTGCAACAGCTCGGCCACGGCCCGGGTGGTCTTCTTGGCGCGGTCTTCGTAGGCCCCCGCGCACCCGACCCAGAACAGCCACTCGACCTCGGCTGCAGACTCGACGCTTTCGCCGAGCACGGGAACGTCGAACGGCAGCCCCTGGGCCCAGTCCAGACGGCCCTGCGGCGACATGTTCCAGGGGTTGCCGCGCGACTCCAACCCGCGGAAGAGCGAGGTGAGCTCGGCCGGGAAGTTGGACTCGACCAGCAGCTGATGGCGGCGTAGGTCGACGATGTGGTCGACGTGCTCGATGTCGACCGGGCACTGCTGCACGCAGGCTCCGCAGTTGGTGCACGACCACAACACGTCGGGATCGATCACCCCGAAATCCGTGGAGTACGACGCCTCCGTGATGCTGTTGGGGGCGATCAGCGGCCGTTCGGCCTCACGGCCCTCGGCGCGCGCATAGGTGTGGTCGCGCAGGGCGGTGACCAGCAACTTGGGGGAGAGCGGCTTCTCGGTGTTCCAGGCCGGACATTGGCTCTGACACCGACCGCACTCGGTGCAGGAGGTGAAGTCCAGGCGCGCCTTCCAGGAGAAGTCCTCGATGCGCCCCACGCCGAGGACGGCTTCCTCAGGCAGCTCGTCGAGGTCGCCGAGCGTCATCGGGCGGCCATCGAGAAGCAGGGGCGCAACCGCTCCAAGCGCCGGGCCGCCGCCGGGATCGCGCTTGAAGACGATGTTGAACGGTGCCGTGAACCGGTGCCAGGCGACGCCCATCGTGGCGTTGCGCCCGAGCACGATCATCCACACCATCGACACCACGATCTTGGCGGCCGCCGTCAGCCAGATGAGGTTCGCGAGAGAGGACTCCGAGAGGCCGGTCCACGGCGAGCCGAGCCAAGCCGTCAACGGGAAGTGCAGTAGCGAAGCGTGCTCGGGGTGGTCGCCGTACGCCGCCAGGGCGTACTCGAAGGCGCGCAGTTTGATGATCGCGGCGCCGACGAGCAGGATCACCCACTCGACGAAGTACCCCTGCCACATCGTCGAGCCGAAGAACCGTCCAGCATCCCCACGCACCCGCTCGCGGGGCCGGGTGAACCGGTAGACCATCAGCGGCACGATCGCGAGGATCATCGCCCACGCGAACAGCTCGGTCGCCCATTCGAACGGCGGGAAGTGCCCGATCAGCGGCAGCGCGAAGTGGGCGTCGAAGAGCTGGCCGTAGGCCGTCAGCAGCGTGAAGAACAACAGCCCGAAGCCGATCATGATGAACCAGTGCAGAGCGCCGACCCAGCGCCACTGGAGCATCCGGGTGTGGAGCAGCACCTCGGCCAGCGCCATCCGCACTCGGGCGCCGAGACGGTCGGTGCGCGCGATCGGCCGGCCCGCCCGGACGACGGCGATGATGCGGCCGATCATCCGCGCGAACAGGGTGACGCCGACAGCGGTGAAGGCAAGCGCGATCACCGTGACGATCAACTGCACGGGCTCCATGGCCCACCTCCTGTCCGCACGACCGGCCGCTCAGACACCGCGCAACCTCCGACCCAGGCCCGCGGCGGTTGCGCGGACCGCCCGACTCAGGGCCGCCTCATCGGCCTCGCCGTCAGCGTAGGTCACCGCCACCCCCGCCACGGGATGCCCGTTGTGATCGAGTACGGCGGCCGCGACGCTCGCGAGCCCCGGGGTCACCTCGCCGCGCTCGACGGCGTACCCACGCTGCCTGGTCTCGGACAACAGCAGCCGCAGCGCCGACAGCGACGTCGGCCCCACCCCGTGCCGGTCGACGAAGGCGTCACGGTCCGGGAACAGCGCCCGCACCTGCGCCGCCGGGAGCGCCGCCAGGATCGCTCGCCCACTCGCGGTGAGGTGGGCGGGGAGCCGGACGCCCACATCGGTGACCAGCGGGGGTCGGCCGGGCGCCCGCTCCTCCACGACGTACAACACGGCCGTGCCGTGACTGACGGCCAGGTGGGCGCTCTGCCCGGTCTCGTCGACCAGGGCGGCGAGCGGCCGTCGGGCGATGCGCTGGAGTGGCCCCTGGCGCGAGTAGCCACTGCCGACCTCGAAGGCTGCGACGCCGAGCCCGTAGCGATGCTCGTCGGCCAGGTGGGTCACGAAGCCCTCGGCGATCATCGCGTTCAGCAGGTGGTACGCCGAGGACCGCGGCAGCCCCACGGCTCGCACGATGTGGTCCAGCGCGGCGGGCTCGGGTTGGCTGGCGAGGAAGCTCAGCACCCGGAGCGCCCGGGTGGCCGCCGGCACACTGCTCACCGCCGCAGCCTACGGTGGAGCTCGGTCAGAACAACTGCGGCACGAAGGTCTGCTCGTGCATGGGCGGCCTGACGTAGGGCATCGCCCGCATCACCGGCAATTCCACGACGTCGGGCGCGACATCGACGTAGTCGAACTGGCTCAACAGGTGGTTGATGCAGTTGAGCCGGGCGGCCCGCTTGTCGTCGGAGGGCACGACCAGCCAGGGCGCCTGCTTGATGTCGGTGTATTGGAACGTCGTGTCCTTGGCCATCGAGTAGCGCACGTAGAGCTCGTGCTCGGCGAGGTCCATGTCGGAGAGTTTCCAGCGCTTGAGCGGTTCGGCGTTGCGGGCTTCGAAGCGGCGGCGCTGCTCGTCGTACGACACCGAGAACCAGTACTTGATCACGGTGATCCCCGAGCGGACGAGCATCCGCTCGAACTCTGGCGCGCTGCGTAGGAACTCCTGGTGCTCCTCCTCGGAGCAGTAGTCCATGACCCATTCGACGTTGGAGCGGTTGTACCAACTGCGGTCGAACAGCACCATCTCGCCCGCGGCGGGCAGGTGCTCGACGTAGCGCTGGAAGTACCACTGCGTCCGCTGGCGTTCGGTGGGCTTCGGGAGCGCCACCACCCGCACGGTGCGCGGGCTGGTCCGCTCAGTGATCCGCTTGATCACCCCGCCCTTCCCGGCGGAACCGCGGCCCTCGAAGATCACGAGGACCTTGAGGCCGTGCGACTGGATCCAGTACTGCAACAGCACCAGCTGCTCCTGCAGCCGCTCCATCTCGGCCTCGTAAGCGACGGCCTTGAGGCGGCCGTCGCGTTTGTAGTGCTCGGGGTGCTCGGCCTTGTCCAGCGCTCCGACATCGTCAGCCCCCTCGGGGAGGAGGGTCTTGGGGCTCGTGGCCATGGCGGCACCTCCA
>JAKFXV010000003.1 GCA_021731205.1 Nocardioides sp.
CAGACTCTGATGGGCGTCGCGGAAGGTGGTGTCGGTCACAGCGACGCCGGTCTGCGCGCGCAACCGGCGGGAGAACTCCTCGGGCCCGACCGCACGCAGCAACTGCCGGGTGCCGGGGGGCGGGGCCAGGCTCAGGTCGGTCGGTGGGAGTTTGGTGATCGGGTCCAGGGTCACTCGGGCGGGACCGTGCGGCTGGTTGACGGTGACGTCGGCCAGGAAGTGCAGCAGCTTGGTGCCGCGATCACCCGAGGTCCGCGCGGTGAGCAGGTGGGGATGGGTCTCGATGAACGACGTCGTCACCCGGCCGGCCACGAAGTCGGGGTCGTCGAGCACGGCCTGCAGGAACGCGATGTTCGTGGACACGCCGCGGATGCGGAACTCGGCTACGGCGCGACGGGCGCGTTCGACGGCCTTCTCGAAGGTCCTACCGCGACAGGTCAACTTCGCCAACATGGAGTCGAAGTGCGCGCTCACCTCCGCGCCGGTGTACGTCGTACCGCCATCGAGACGGACGCCAGCACCTCCAGGGGAGCGGTACGTCGTGATCTTGCCGGTGTCGGGCCGGAAGCCGTTGGCAGGATCTTCGGTGGTGATCCGGCACTGCAGGGCCGCACCACGCAGCGTGATGTTGTCTTGGGCCAGGCCCAAGTCAGCCAGCGTCTCGCCCGAGGCGATGCGCAGTTGCGACTGCACGAGATCGACGTCGGTGACCTCCTCGGTCACCGTGTGCTCGACCTGGATCCGGGGGTTCATCTCGATGAAGACGTAGTTCCCCGCCGGGTCCAGCAGGAACTCGACGGTGCCGGCGTTGACGTAGCCGATCTGCTTCGCGAAGCGCACCGCGTCCTCACACATCCGCATGCGGAGGTCGTGGTCGAGGTTGGGGGCGGGTGCGATCTCAACGACCTTCTGATGGCGGCGTTGGACCGAGCAGTCACGCTCGTAGAGGTGGATCACGTTGCCCTGGGCGTCGGCCAGGATCTGCACCTCGATATGGCGGGGGTCGGACACCGCCTGCTCGATGAAGACCGTCGGGTCGCCGAAGGCGCCCTCAGCCTCGCGCATGCAGGTCTCGATCGCCTCGCGCAACCCCAACGACCCGGGGTCCGAGGCCTCGAACGCGTCGACCTTGCGCATCCCGCGGCCACCACCACCGGCGACCGCCTTCACGAACAAGGGGTACGGCAACTGCGCGGCTGCCTCGATCAGGGCGTCCACGTCAGTGGACGGCGGCACACTGGCCAGCGTCGGCACGCCGGCCGCCTTGGCGGCCGCGATCGCCGTGGCCTTGTTGCCGGTGAGCGTCAATACCTCTGCGGGTGGACCCACGAAGGTGATGCCTGCCGCCGCGCAGGCCTCGGCCAGGGCGGGGTTCTCCGACAAGAAGCCATACCCGGGGTACACCGCGTCGGCGCCCGATTGCACGGCCACCTCCACGATTGCGGAGGGATCGAGGTAGGCGCGCACCGGGTGCCCGATCTGGCCGATCTGATAGGCCTCGTCGGCCTTGAGTCGGTGTTCGGACCAGCGGTCCTCATGCGGGAAGACCGCGACCGTCTTGGCGCCGACCTCGTAGGCCGCCCGGAGAGCGCGGATCGCGATCTCGCCCCGATTGGCGACCAAGACCTTGGAGAACATGGTCCGAGGCTAGTCGGGTGATGCTTCGGTGAGATTACGGCGGGTCGGGGTGAGACACTCCGGCCGCGCGCAGGACGCGACGGGCTTGGCGCAGCACCGGTTCGTCGACCATCCGGCCTTCGAAGGCGAACACTCCGGGTTGCCCTTGGGCCGCGTGCAACAGGGACCGCGCGGCGTCAACGTCGGCGTCGCTCGGGAGGTAGGCCGCTCTCACGACGGGCACCTGAACGGGATGGATGCACGCCGTAGCAGCGAAGCCCGACCCCGCGGCATCTTCGGCCTCGTCGCGCAGCCCGGCTTCGTCGGCGAGGTCGAGATGTACGGCGTCGATCGCGGCCTTCCCCTGCGCACCAGCGGCGAGCAGGACCGTGGCGCGGGCGTGCCGAGCGACCTCGCGGTAGTCGCCGCTCGCATTCCGGCTCGATCGACCGCCGAGAGAGACCACCAGATCCTCGGCTCCCCACATCAAGGCGATCGTCGCCGGCAGCAACGCGATCTCGGTGGCGGCCAGCACCCCGCGCGCCGTCTCGCACAGCGCGACGACAGCCACGTCGCGGCCGGGTCCGAGGGAGTCGGCGAGAGTCGACACCTGTGCCGCCGATTCCGTCTTCGCGAGCATCACCGTGCGGTACGGCGTCGTACGCAGCATCGCGACGTCCCGGGCGTGATCCGCGGTCCCGAAGGCGTTGAGCCGAACGATCACGCGCCTGGGGTCCAGCGGGGTCGCCACAACGGCCCGACGAGCTTCCTCACGGTCGGCGGGGGCGACCCCGTCCTCGAGGTCGAGGATCACCGCGTCTGCGGCAGCGGCCGCCTTTGCGAAACGCTCCGGGCGGTCGGCCGGGCAGAACAGCAGCGCCGGACCGGGGAACTCGCGCACCCTAAACCGTCTCCTCCGCCGTAGGCCTGCACCGGACCAACACGGTGCGCGTGGCGACGGCAGTCACGCGACCGTGTTGGTTGCGGCCGGTGTGCTGCAACGTCACGACTCCCTCTCCGGGGCGGCTGCGCGAGAGCCGTTTGTCGAGCACCACGGTCTCGGCTCGCAACGTGTCGCCTGCGAACATCGGCGCCGGGAAGCGCACCTCCTCGAAACCGAGGTTCGCCACGATGGTGCCTTGGGTCAGCTGTTCCACAGAGAGCCCGACCAGGGTGGCCAGGGTCATCATCGAGTTGATCAGGCGTTCGCCGAAGGGTTGCCCCGAGCTCCAGTCCGCATCCACGTGGAGCGCCTGCGGGTTCATGGTCAGTGCCGAGAACAGGGTGTTGTCGCCCTCGCCGAAGGTGCGTCCGGGGGAGTGGCGGTAGACGACCTCTGGGTCGAACTCCTCGAACCACAGGCCGCGCTGTTCTACTGCCCGGCGACGGGCCGGTTCCTCGGTCACGCGAACCCCCTCATCCGACCGGTAGCCCGAGACCTCGGGCGATCAGGATCCGTTGGATCTCGGAGGTCCCCTCGCCGATCTCGAGGATCTTCGCGTCACGGTAGTACCTCGCGACCGGGTACTCCTCCATGAACCCGTTGCCGCCGAAGACCTGAGTCGCCGTGCGTGCCGCGGCCATCGCGGCCTCGGAGGAGTACAGCTTCGCGATGGCCGCAGCCTGCTTGATCTCTGCCCGCGGACGACCCCGGTCCTTGAGCCAGGCCGCCTTGTAGGTCAACAGCCGGGCCGCCTCGACCGCCACCGCAACGTCGCTGATCGCGAATGCGACGCCCTGTCGAGAGCCGATAGGGGCGCCGAAGCTCGTGCGCTGGGTCGCGTAGGTGCGGCACTCCTCCAGGCAGGCCTCGGCCAGTCCGAGTGCCAGTGCGGAGATCGCGATCCTGCCGTCGTCCAGGGTCGCGAGGAACTGTGCGTAGCCGCGTCCCCGCTCACCCAGCAGGTTGGCAGCCGGCACCCGGCATCCGCTGAAACTCAGGCCGTGGGTGTCGGAGATCCGCCAGCCCAACTTGTCGTACGGCGGATCCACCACGAAGCCGGGCGTACCGGCAGGCACCAGCAGGGTGGAGATCTCGTCCGAATCACTTCCTGAGCCGGTTCGGGCCGTGACGGTGACGACGCTGGTGATCTCGGTGCCGGAGTTGGTGATGAACGCCTTGGCCCCGTCGATCACCCACTCCTCGCCCTCACGTCGGGCCCGGGTCTGCGTGGCCCCCGCGTCCGAGCCGGCCTCCGGCTCGGTGAGACCGAAGGCCGCCAGCGCCGAACCGGTCACGAGATCAGGCAGCCACTGCTGCTTCTGCTCGGTGGTGCCGAAAGTGAGGATCGGGTTGATCCCCAGCCCGACCCCGGCGGACAAGGTGATCCCGATCGACTGATCCACGCGCCCCAGCTCTTCGATCGCGACGCACAGGCTGGTGAAGTC
>JAKFXV010000243.1 GCA_021731205.1 Nocardioides sp.
GAAGACCAGCGAACTCTTGCCCGACCCCGACACCCCGGTGAACACCGTCAGGCGCCGCTTGGGGATCTCGACACTGACGTCCTTAAGGTTGTTGACCCTCGCCCCGTGCACCCGGATCAGATCGTGACTGTCAGCCGCGTGTGGTGACTCGTGCATCGTCAGTTGCGCTCCTGGATTCGCAGCAGGTTCCGGCCGGGTCGCGCAAACGCGAAGTCGCGGACGCCGTACGGCTGGTCGGTGGGCTCCTGGACCACCTCCTGGGCATCCTCCCGAACCGGGTGACGAGCCGTCCACTCCCCTCGTCCCGCGCCGACCAAGTTGCATTATCTCATATCTGAGATAATCTGAGCCGTATGACGGAGGGCTACAAGGGCCGTATCGGCAACCTGATCCGCGACGCGCGCAAGCATCGCGGACTGACCCAACAGGAGTTGGCGACCCTCCTCAACACCTCGCAGAGCGCGATCAACCGGATCGAGAAGGGTCATCAGAACCTCTCGCTGGAGATGGTCGAGCGGATCAGTGCCGCCCTGGACTCCGAGATCGTGGCGCTCGGCGCCGGACCTACTCATCTGAGGGTCACCGGCCCGACGACCCTGCACGGCAGCATCGACGTCAAGACCTCGAAGAACGCCGGCGTGGCGCTGCTCTGCGCTGCGTTGCTCAATCGAGGTCGTACGACGCTGCGCAAGGTCGCCCGGATCGAAGAGGTCAATCGGCTGATCGAGGTCTTGGCGAGCCTGGGCGTCCAGGTGCGGTGGCTCAACGACGACAACGATCTCGAAATCATCCCCCCTGACGCCCTCGACCTGGCGAGCATCGACGAGGAGGCAGCCCGGCGGACTCGATCGGTGCTGATGTTCCTCGGTCCGCTACTGCACCGGGCCACGGGCTTCAAGCTGCCCTATGCGGGCGGCTGCGATCTCGGCACCCGCACGGTGGAGCCGCACATGTCGGCCCTGCGGCCCTTCGGCCTCGAGATCTTGGCCCACGACGGCTTCTATCACGCGAGTGTCGACCCGCTCACCTCGCCCGGCAGGCCGATCGTGCTCACCGAGCGCGGCGACACGGTCACCGAGAACGCCCTGATGGCCGCGGCGTTGCACCCCGGGACCACCGTGATTCGCAACGCGTCGTCGAACTACATGGTCCAGGACCTGTGCTTCTACTTGCAGAAGCTGGGTGTCATCGTCGACGGGGTCGGCACCACGACCTTGACGGTCACCGGACTGGTCGACATCGATGTTGACGTCGACTATGCCCCTAGCGAAGACCCGATCGAGGCCATGTCGCTGCTGGCTGCGGCCATCGTGACGGAGTCCTCGATCACCATCAGGCGGGTTCCGATCGAGTTCTTGGAGATCGAGCTGGCCCTGTTGGAGGAGATGGGATTCGAATACGACCGCTCCCCGGAGTACGACGCCCTCAACGGCAAGACCCGGCTGGTCGACATCACGACGTACGCCTCGAAGCTGAAGGCTCCGCACGACAAGGTGCACCCGATGCCGTTCCCGGGCCTGAACATCGACAATCTGCCGTTCTTCGCCGTGATTGCCGCCGTCGCGGACGGGCAGACCCTGCTGCACGACTGGGTCTATGAGAACCGCGCGATCTACCTGGTCGAACTCAACAAGCTCGGTGCCCAGGTGAAATTGCTCGACCCGCACCGAGTCATGATCGAAGGCCCCTCCCACTGGTCGGGCACCGAGATCGTCTGCCCGCCCGCGCTGCGTCCTGCCGTCGTCATCTTGCTGGCGATGCTCGCGGCGAAGGGCACGTCGGTGTTGCGGTCGACCTACGTCATCCATCGCGGCTACGAGGATCTCGCCGAGCGGTTGAACCTGTTGGGCGCCCGCATCGACGCCTTCCGCGACATCTGACGCGATACCTGACGAGAACCGAAACCTGGCTAGAACAAGGTCTCGACCCACGCCCGGGCGCGCGGTGGCGGAGCCGGCGGCGTGGTCATCTCCGTGGTGATGCGCGGCATCGGCGTGGTGTGGTGCACCGCGGCGGTGTGCCAGTCGAGCTCGGCTTCGATCAGGGCGCCCAGCTGAGATCGCTCGAGGAACACGCCATCGGCGTGTGCGGCGCATCGCCACACTCGCACCGCCGGGAGCGCCGCCTCAGCCATGGGCTCGCCACAACGGGGACAGGTGAGGTCGTCCATCCCTCGACGGTACGCCGAGGCCCGCCGTCCGGCGAGCAGCCCGCGCCGAAGCCGGCGTGACCGCGATCACGGAATTGTCTGGCCGGTTCGTTCGTTGAGCCCTTGAGAGGTTCGGCGATGGAACCTCGGGGACGAGCGTCATGGTTAGCAACCGGACCCGTCCCATGTGCAGATCCGGTGCGATCTACCGGGGGAACCAGAGTTGGTGGAGGTTTAGTCATGGCAGAGCGCACCTTGCGTGGTGCTCGACTCGGAGGCCAGAGTTTCGAGGACGAGCGTGGCATCGAGTTCGCGGCCCGTCAGCAGATGGGGTACCGCTGCTCCCAGGGTCACGATTTCGAGATCACGATGTCCGTCGAGGCCGACGTACCCGCCTATTGGGAATGCCCGCGCTGCGGCGCCGAGGCGTTGAGCACGGCAGGCATCGTCCCCGATGAGAAGGCCGACAAGCCCGTCCGCACACACTGGGACATGCTCCTCGAGCGCCGCTCGGTGGTGGAGCTCGAAGACATCTTGAGTGAGCGGCTCGCTCTGCTGCGCGGCGGCGAGATCGGTCCGGCGCACCTGCACCGCGCCAACGCCAAGAAGATCGCCCAAACCGGGTGACCAGGCGATAGCAGAGGTGGTCGACGATTCAGTCGTCGACCACCTGACCGGGGATCACGGCTTCTCCCGGGTATGCCGTGGCACCCGGCCTGCGGGCACCAGTCATGGGTGCGCTCATGTGCGCCATGCGCGCCGCCAGGAAGCGGCCGAGTACGCGTCGAGCGACCGGTCGGGTGAACGGCAGGATCAAGACGATCCCGAGCGCATCAGTGACGAAACCAGGGGTGAGCATCAAGGTGCCCCCGACGAGGATCAACGCTCCGTCGGCGAGCTCACTGGCAGGCATCCGGCCACTCTCCAACGCCGTGGTCAGTGCCCGCCACGCCCGCCGGCCCTCGCGCTTGACCAGCCACCCTCCGATCAGGCTGTCGGCGATCAGCAGTGCGATGGTCCACCACGCCCCGATCACCTGCCCGACCCGGATCAGCACATAGATCTCGAACAGCGGCACAACAACGAAAGCCACGACCAGCAGCCAGGCCGGCAGCCGGACGACGCGAGTGCTCATGTCCCCCTCCTCGGTGCGACCAGCCGAGCCAACCGGACCCCGCGCTCGCGCACGCCCCAGCCGGTGATCCTGCGCAACGACTCGGCAGCGATGCCGGGACTGAGTTTCGACGTGCCTCGCTCGCGCTCGACGAAGTCGATGGGGACCTCGACTACGCGCATGCCCGTGCGCAGCGTGCGATACGCGAGATCGGCCTGGAACACGTAGCCGGTGGACGTCACGTCGTCGAGTCCGATCTTCTCCAGGGTCTCGCGGCGATAGAGCCGGAAACCGGCGGTGGCGTCCTTGACGTCGATGCCGAGCAGCATCCTGACGTACCAGTTGCCGCCCCGCGACAGCACCCGCCGCGACAACGGCCAGTTGACCACTGCCCCACCGGGCACCCACCGCGATCCGATCACCAGATCTGCGTCGCTGAGGGCCGATTCGAGGCGATAGAGCTGCTCGGGTTGATGTGAGCCGTCAGCGTCCATCTCGCCGATCACCTCGTAGCCCAGTTCCAGGGCCTCCCGGAAACCCGCGAGGTACGCCGCACCCAGGCCTTCCTTGCGACGCCGATGCAGCACGCGCACCGCCGGGTCGCGGCTGGCCAGGGTGTCGGCGACCTGACCGGTGCCGTCGGGGGAACCGGCGTCGACGATCAAGACGTCGAAACCCGGCGCCCCGGCCCGCAACCTGGACACGATCCAAGCGAGGTTCTCGACCTC
>JAKFXV010000151.1 GCA_021731205.1 Nocardioides sp.
CGATCGGGTTCACCGGCGTCGGCGTCGAGGTGCCGCACAGTGGCTCCGGCCCCACCGATCAGCCCATCTCGAACCCCACTCCCAAGACCGCGGCCGGTGGGATGGGCAGACGGCGGGTGCTGGTGCATTCCAGCGGCTACCAGGTCTCGCCGTACTCCGATGTCAAGCCGGCGGGCGAGCCGGCGAAGCAGGTGGCTCGCAAGTTGTGGCATCGCAGCCCAGGGAGTCCGGGGTGACCGGCTCGGCCCAGCGCCTAGGCTGGGCCGCATGTCGACGCGCGGTGGATCAGCCCGAATGGGCGCGACCCGCACCGGAGTGGTCTGGGCGGCCGTGCACCGGGCGCTCGAGTCACCCGGAGCGTTCTACGAACAGCGCGCCAGCATCGTCGACATCGGCGGTGGCACGGGCGGCTTCGCGGTGCCGTTGGCCGAGCTCGGACATCGGGTGCTCGTGGTCGACCCCAACCCCGACGCTCTCGCCGCGCTCGCCCGCCGGGCGGCCGACGCCGGTGTCACCGACCTGGTCACCGGGTTCCAGGGCGACGTCGGCGACATGCCGCCGCTGGACGAGGAGTGCGACCTGGTGCTGTGCCACGAGGTGTTGGAGGTCCTCAACGACCCCGCCGCCGCATTGCACACCATCGCCTCGATCCTGCGTCCTACCGGCACGCTCAGCCTGCTTGTGGCCGGCTTCCATGCCGCCGTGGTGGCCCGGGCGATGGCCGGGCACTTCCATCAGGCGCTGGCTCTGCTCGAGGACCCGCATGGTGGGACCGGGTCACGATCGGGACGTCGGTTCACCCCGGAGGAGATCACGGCGTTGTTGGCCGATGCGGGGCTGGTCCCCGACGCCATCTGTGGTGCCCGAGTCTTCGCTGATCTGGTGCCGGGCGGGCTGGTGGACAGCGAGCCCGGCGCCGCCCAGGCGCTGCTGGAGCTCGAACGAGCGGTGTTCGAGCGTCCCGAATACCTTGCCCTCGCGACCCACCTGCACGTGTTGGCACACCCGGCTCCCTGAGGCACTCGTCCTCCCCAACTCCCGGGCGCTTCCGTGGTGAACCCCGACCCCACGATCCTGCACGTCGACATGGACGCCTTCTATGCCTCCGTCGCCTTGCGTGATCGGCCCGATCTCGTGACGACACCGGTGATCGTGGGTGGGGGCTACCGCGGCGTCGTACTCTCCGCGAACTATCTGGCCCGGGCCTCCGGCGTGCGTTCCGGGATGCCCAGCATGCGCGCTCGCCGGCTGTGCCCCGGAGCCGTGGTGATCGCCCCCGATTTCGACGCCTTCGCCGAGGTCTCGACGTCGATCATGGAGCACTTCCGCCGGGTGACTGCGTTGGTCGAGGTGGTCTCACTCGACGAGGCCTTCCTCGACGTCGCCGGCGCCGTACGCCGACTGGGCTCTCCGATCGAGATCGCCGAGCGGCTCCGGGCCGCCATCCACGATGAGCAGCAGGTCGCCTGCTCGGTCGGGATCGCCGGTTCGGCCACGCTGGCCAAGATCGCCAGTCGCCGTGCCAAACCCGATGGAGTGCTGGTCGTCCGGCCCGAGGAGGTCACCTCCTTCCTCCATCCGCTCGAGGTCGGCGAGCTGTGGGGAGTCGGCGAGAAGACCCAGCAGGCACTGCATCGGCTGGGGTTGTTGACGGTGGGAGACCTGGCGCATACGCCGGTGCGGACCTTGAGTCGTGCTCTCGGTGAGGCACAAGGCACGCAGCTGCACGATCTCGCCTGGGGGGTCGACCATCGGGTGATCACCCCGCGCCGCGGACCCGACGAGCCGGACAAGTCGATGGGAGCCGACGAGACTTTCGGCCGTGACACCGATGACCGGCTCGTGATCGCCCGAGAACTCCTCCGGCTCAGCGCCAAGGTCTCGGGACGGATGCGGGTGGCTGGCGTCGCGGGTCGCACCGTCACGATCCGCATCCGATTCGCCGACTTCACCACGATCACCAGGTCGCGCAGCCTGGCCGAAGCAACTGACGTCAGTCAGGAGATCTATCGCACGGCGTTGGGACTCTACGACGCGTTAGGTCTGCAACGCGCCCGGATCCGGCTGGTGGGGGTGCGGGTCGAGGGGTTGATGCCGCGAGAGAAGGTGCACCACCAACTCGTGTTGGGAGCCCGCGAACACGGCTGGTCCGAAGCGGACCGGGCCATGGATCGCGCCACGCGCCGGTTCGGGGTGGCCGCAGTCGGACCCGCAAGCCTGTTGCCGACCCGATAGTCGAGTGTCGGAAACCCATCATTTTTCCGATGCGACTACCCTGTCACCAACCGGGTGCATACACTTGCTGAAAGGTATGTTCCGACCGCCCAAGACCGCTGACCAGACCACTGACGGGGCTCAGATCACGCCTGACAGCACCAGCACATCAAGGCCGAGTGAGGGGACCAGAGCCGTGCCGCTCTCTGAGGAAGAGAACAGACTTCTCGAGCAGATGGAGCGCGCCCTCGTCGAAGAGGATCCCAAGTTCGCCTCGACCCTCCGCGGCACCACGTTGGAGAAGGTCGCCAAGCGGCGGGCGCTGTTGGCGATCGCTGGCCTGATCATCGGCGTCGGCGTCTTGATGGCAGGCGCTGTGATGAGACTGACCCCGTTGGGCATCGTCGGCTTCGTGGTCATGCTGCTCTCTGCGACGGTGGCGATCTCTGCGATGCGAGGCCGCAGTCAACTCGTCGAAGGCCGTCAGGTCGCCCACCCCAGTGGTGACTTCCAGGTCATCCAGGGCGGTCGCACTCGCACCCGTGGTCGCACTCGGGCACCGCGACAGACCGGCCCTTCGGCTTCTCTGGCCGACCGCATGGAAGAGCGGTGGCGGCGCCGTCGCGATCACGACGGCCGCGGAGACCGCGACTACTGACCGATTCGGTCCAACATCTCGGACTCGCCACGTTCCGCCCTGGTTGAGTCGCCCTTCGATTCGCGAGTTGCCGCACGCGTCGAACCACGCCAGATCGAGACGGGCCAGGTCGACGCCGGCCACCACCGCGCCAACGTCTGGGCTCGCGGTGGTGCTCCTGCCGTGAGCGCCCGAGCGCACCGCTCCACGTCGGACCGCAACGCCGGCACATCGATCGCGTCCGAGGAGGCGGCGTACTGCGAGCGCTCGACCGTGAGCACGATCCGATCGAGAGCCGCCGAGGCCTCCGGATCGGCGACCGACCCGAAGTCCGGCCGCCGCGACCCCGCCGGGGTCCCGAACCAGCTCGACAGCCGATCCCGCGTGTCGTACGGCGTCAGACCGCGCGGCCAACTGCGGCGCAGGTCGACGACGGTGTCTCTCAACTCGTGCCAGGCAAGCTCCGCGATCACGGCCGCCTGGTCGGTGTTCCGGGCCTGTTCCCACCGCCATTGTCGACGCCTGACCCGAATCGCTCGGGGAAGCAACAGCACCAACACCGCGGCGCCGCCACCGGTCAGCGCGACCAGCCAGCGCCAGGGCATGGAGCCCTCACTCGAAGTCGCCACGGGCTCGTCCGGAAGGTCGGGTTCGTCGGGTCGGGGGCCGGCCGACGGCTGGCCGGCAGACGGCGACGGGTCCAGCGTTGGCAGTGGCTCCGGTGCGGGCAGATTCTGCCGGGTGTACGACGGCACCTGAGGCGCGCGACCGCTAGGAGTGGGTTCGAAGCGCACCCACCCGGCCCCAGGGAAGTAGAGCTCCGGCCAGGCGTGCATGTCCCAGGCGCTGTACTCCCACAAGCCCGGCGACACCCGGTCGGGGTTCAAGAAGCCCACCGCCACGCGGGCCGGAATCCCGAGCGAGCGGGCCATGACGGCCATCGCGGAGGCGAACTGCTCGCAGTAGCCGACTCGGCCTTGTGGGCCGGGAGCGAGAAAGGACACCAATGCGTCGGTACCCGTCCCCGGAGCGGTCTCCAGCGAGTACTCGAACCCGCCGCCCGTGCGGAACCACTCCTGGAGGGCGACGGCTTGCTCGAAGTCGCTGGGCGCCCCCGAGGCCACCTCGGTTGCG
>JAKFXV010000153.1 GCA_021731205.1 Nocardioides sp.
GGTGTGGGCAACCTCGGCGCTCTGGTTCGTCGTACTCGCCGCTGAGACCGTCCCCGACGATGAGGACGTGGTCGCGGGGGCCTGGGGCGCGGTCACCTTCGTCGGCCTGATCCTGGCACTCGCGGTCCTTGGCTGGAGCCTCAACAAGCACCTGCGCAAGGCCGAAGCCAACCGGGATGCCGGGGTCTTCGACGACAAGCAGGCGGACCCGGAGCAGAGCGACCCGCCGGGCGCCTGACCCGCCCAGTGGTACGGCGCCCGACGCACGCGCCGTACCACTTAACGTTCTCCTTAAGTCGCCATTGACGCGGCACCCGGCACGGACGAATGTGGACCCCCATCACGCCTAGCCGGAGGTTCGCGCATGCAGGTCCCTGCCCCGTTTGAATACGAACGTGCAACGAGCGTCGAGCACGCCATCGGCCTGTTGGAGCGACGGGGGAGTGAATCCCGGGTCGTAGCCGGGGGCCACAGTCTGCTTCCGATGATGAAGTTGCGTCTTGCCAACCCGGAGTACCTCATCGACATCAACGGGTTGCACTCCGAGTTGAGCTACGTGCGAGTCGGGACCGACGAGGTCCGGATCGGCGCGATGACCCGGCATCGGGAACTCTTGGAGTCGCCCGAACTGGCAGCTCACTTCCCGATCTTCGCCGACGCCGAGCGGGTGATCGCCGACCCGGTAGTGCGGAACCGTGGCACGATCGGTGGCTCGCTGTGTCAGGCCGACCCGTCCGAGGACCTCTCCGCGGTGTGCACGACCCTCGACGCGAGTTGCGTGATCCAGAGCTCCTCGGGGCAGCGGGTCGTGTCCATGGAGGACTTCCACCGCGGTCCCTACGAGACGGCCGTGGATCAGGCCGAACTGCTGACCGAGATCCGCATCCCGATCCGGCCGGGTGGGTCCAGTGCCTACGCCAAAGTGGAGCGCCGGGCCGGAGACTGGGCGGTGACCTCGGTCGGTGCGGCGGTCTGGATGAGTGACGGGATGATCACCGCTGCCCGCGTCGGCCTCGCGGCCGTCGGGCCGAACACAACCGGCATCCCGGCGATCTCGGCCCTGCTCCGCGGCCAGCGTCCCAACGAAGAGTTGTACGCCGAGGCGGGGGCGATCGCAGCCGCCAGTTGCACCCCCTCCACAGACAATCGGGGTACAGCGGAGTACAAGCGTCACCTAGCCGACGAACTCACCCGGCGCACGCTGCGCAGTTCCGTCGGCAGGATTCAGGCCGGCCTCGCCGGCGATCAAGCGGTGCGGTGAGCGACGGAAGGAATCCGACCATGCAGGTAACCATGACAGTCAACGGCGAGCAGTTCACCCGCGAGATCGAGGGGCGCAAGCTCTTGGTCCACTTCCTTCGCGACGACTTGGGGCTCACCGGCACCCATTGGGGGTGTGACACCAGCAACTGCGGCACGTGCGTCGCGTGGATGGACGGGGAACCGGTCAAAACGTGCACGGTGCTCGCCGCCATGGCCGACGGCCGGGAGGTGCGCACCGTCGAGGGCTTGGAGGTCGACGGCGTGCTGGACCCGGTCCAGGAGGGTTTCATGCAGTGTCACGGACTGCAGTGCGGCTTCTGTACGCCGGGGATGATGATGACCGCGCGGGCCCTCCTCGACAAGGACCCCGATCCCAGCGAGGAAGCCATCCGAGAAGCCATCTCCGGCCAGATCTGCCGGTGCACCGGCTATACGACGATCGTCCGGTCCATCCAGTGGGCCGCCCGTCACGAGGCAGCCTCGGCGGCCAGTGTGGAGAGTGTGTCATGACCACCGTCGAGAACCTCGAAGACCTCGAGACCGCCGACAACGACCAGAAGCCGGTCGGCTATGGCCGGATGCTGCGCAAGGAGGACCCGCGCTTCGTTCGAGGTCGCGGCCAGTACGTCGACGATGTCCAACTCCCCGGCATGCTGCACCTGGCGATCTTGCGGTCACCGGTCGCGCACGCCCGGATCACCAACATCGACATCAGCGCCGCGCAGGCCCATCCCAAGGTCAAACTCGTCGTGACCGGCGCGATGCTGGCCGAACAGGGGCTGGCCTGGATGCCGACCCTCTCCAACGACGTACAGGCGGTGCTCGCCACCGACAAGGTGCGCTTCCAGGGCCAGGAGGTCGCGTTCGTCGTCGCCGAGGACCGGTACGCCGCCCGCGACGCCCTCGAGCTGATCGACGTGGACTACGACGTGCTGCCGCCGGTGACCGACGTGCGCAAGGCGCTGGCGCCGGACGCCCCGGTGATCCGCGACGACCTGGAGGGCAAGACCAACAACCACTGCTTCGACTGGGAGACCGGCGATGCCGAGGCGACCGACGCGGCGTTCGCCCGTGCCGAGGTGGTCGTCACCCAGGACATCGTCTACCCGCGCGTGCATCCGGCCCCCATGGAGACGTGTGGCTCGGTCGCCGACTACGACCGGGTCGAGGGCCGGCTGACCCTGTGGTCGACGAGCCAGGCACCGCACGCCCACCGCACGCTCTATGCCATCGTGGCCGGGCTTCCGGAGCACAAGATCCGGGTCATCTCGCCCGACATCGGTGGTGGGTTCGGCAACAAGGTGCCCATCTATCCGGGCTACGTCTGCTCGATCGTCGGCTCGTTGCTGACCGGCAAGCCGGTGAAGTGGATGGAGGACCGCACCGAGAACCTGGTCAGCACGGGATTCGCCCGGGACTACATCATGCGCGGCGACATCGCGGCCACCAAGGAGGGCAAGATCCTGGCGATCCGGAGCACGGTGCTCGCCGACCACGGCGCGTTCAACGGCACCGCGGCCCCGACGAAGTACCCCGCCGGCTTCTTCGGCGTGTTCACCGGCAGCTACGACCTCGAGGCCGCGTACTCCTCGATGACCGCCGTCTACACCAACAAGGCCCCCGGCGGAGTGGCCTACGCCTGTTCGTTCCGGATCACCGAGGCGGTCTACTTCGTCGAACGCCTCGTCGACTGCCTGGCCGACGAGTTGGGCATGGACCCGGTGGAGTTGCGGCGCCGGAACTTCATCCAGCCCGAGCAGTTCCCCTACACCTCCAAGACCGGCTGGGTCTACGACTCGGGTGAGTACGACAAGACCCTGCAGGTCGCGCTCGATCTCGCCGGGTACGACGACCTGCGCCGCGAGCAGGCTGAAAAGCGGGCCCGCGGCGAGTTGATGGGCATCGGGGTCGCGTTCTTCACCGAGGCCGTCGGCGCCGGGCCGCGCAAGGACATGGACATCCTGGGCCTGGGCATGGCCGACGGCTGCGAGTTGCGGGTGCATCCCACCGGCAAGGCGGTCGTCCGGCTGTCGGTGCAGAGCCAGGGGCAGGGACACGAGACAACCTTCGCCCAGATCGTGGCCGAGGAGCTCGGCATTCCCCCGCAGGACATCGACGTCGTCCACGGCGACACCGACAACACCCCCTTCGGCCTCGGCACCTACGGCAGTCGTTCCACCCCGGTGTCGGGGGCGGCCGCGGCTCTGGTTGCGCGCAAAGTGCAGGACAAGGCTCGGCTGATCGCCTCCGGGATGCTGGAGGTGTCGGTGGCCGATCTCGAATGGCAGAAGGGTGCCTTCCATGTGAAGGGCGACCCGAGTCGCTCGGTCACGATCCAAGACATCGCGTTCCGCGCCCATGGTGCGGGTGACCTGCCCGAAGGCGTCGAGGGCGGGCTCGAGGCGCAGATCTGTTACAACCCGGAGAACCTGACGTATCCCTACGGTGCCTACATCTGCGTCGTCGACATCGACCCCGGCACGGCGGTGGTGAAGGTGCGCCGGTTCATCGCGGTCGATGACTGCGGGACCCGGATCAACCCGATGATCATCGAGGGCCAGGTCCACGGCGGTCTGACCGACGGCGTCGGGATGGCGCTGATGGAGATGATCTCGTTCGACGATGAGGGCAACTGCCTCGGCGGCTCGTTGATGGACTACCTCATCCCGACGTCATTGGAGGTGCCGCACTGGGAGACCGGGCAAACT
>JAKFXV010000055.1 GCA_021731205.1 Nocardioides sp.
TTGCCGCGGTCGCCCAGTCCGCAGCGATGACCGTCGTGACCCGGAACACTCGACACTTCGAACCTCTGGGTGTGCCTTGCCTTGATCCGGGGGACGCGTCCAGAAGCTGACCGCGTGACGGAGCGTTTGACGTCAGTGCCGGCCCCTCGCGTTGGATCGATTCGCCAGTAGGCAAAGACGGACGGGTCGGGTGCTCAGCCTAGGATTGAGCCATGCCCGAAACTCCACCTGGATCGCCCGCGGCCAGATCCGGCGCAGCCATCACGATCGACGAGGTGGCCCACCTCGCCAACCTGGCCCGGATCGACCTGTCCGATGAGGAGTTGGCGCACCTGGCGCCGCAACTCTCGGTGATCCTGGAGTCGGTCGCGTCGATCCAGGAGGTAGCCGGCGACGACATCCCGCCGACCTCCCACCCGTTGCCGCTGACCAACGTGTTCCGTCCCGACGTCGTCACCCCAGGGCTCACCCGGGAGCAGGCGCTGGCCGGTGCTCCTGCCGCCGAGGACGACCGGTTCCGAGTCCCACGGATCCTGGGCGACGAACAGTGACCGACCTCAACCAGTCGGCCGCCGCGATGGCGGCCGCGCTCGCATCGGGTGAGACGACCTCGGTCGCGCTGACCGAACGGCACCTCGCGCGGATCGCGGACGTCGACGGCGATCTCAACGCCTTCCTCCACGTCGATGCCGAGGGCGCGCTCGCCCAGGCGGAGGCCTCTGACGCCCGCCGAGCCACCGGCCGGGTGGCGTCGCCGCTGGACGGCGTACCCATCGCCGTCAAGGACGTCCTGGCCACCCAGGGCCTACCCACCACGTGCGGTTCGCGCATCCTCGAAGGCTGGATCCCCCCGTACGACGCCACGGTCGTCGCCAAACTCCGCGCCGGCGGGCTTCCGATCCTCGGCAAGACCAACATGGACGAGTTCGCGATGGGCTCGTCGACCGAGCACTCCGCCTACGGCCCGACCCACAACCCGTGGGACCTCTCCCGGATCCCGGGCGGCTCCGGCGGCGGCTCGGCGGCCGCCGTCTCGAGTTTCGAAGCGCCCCTAGCGATCGGCACCGACACCGGTGGCTCGATCCGTCAGCCCGCCGCGGTCACCGGCTCGGTCGGCGTGAAGCCGACCTACGGCGGAGTCTCGCGCTACGGCCTCGTCGCGATGGCCAACTCACTCGACCAGGTCGGGCCGGTCACCCGGACGGTCGCCGATGCTGCGCTGCTGCACGAGCTGATCGGCGGCCACGACCCGCTCGACTCCACCAGCGTCGCCGAGCCGGCGGGCGGGTTGGTCGACGCCGCTCGCCGTGGCGCCGCAGCAGACCTCACCGGGCTGCGCATCGGCGTGATCCGCGAACTCGGCGGCGAGGGCTACCAGCAGGGGGTGCTCGCGAGGTTCTCCGAGGCCGTCGACCTGCTGGTGGGAGCCGGAGCCAGCGTCGTGGAGGTGTCCTGCCCGAGCTTCGTGCACGCGCTCGCGACGTACTACCTGATCATGCCGTGCGAGGCATCGAGCAACCTCGCCAAGTTCGACGCCATGCGCTACGGCATCCGGGTCGAGCCGGCGGCGATCGAGTCGCCGAGCGCTGAAGACGTCATGCGGGCCACCCGGGACGCCGGCTTCGGTGACGAGGTCAAGCGCCGGATCATCCTCGGCACCTACGCCCTGTCCAGTGGCTACTACGACGCCTACTACGGCCAGGCGCAGAAGGTCCGCACGCTGATCTCCCGCGACTTCGATGCTGCCTTCGCGCAGGCGGACGTGCTGGTGTCGCCGACCGCTCCGACCACGGCGTTCAAGCTGGGGGAGAAGCTCGACGATCCGCTGGCGATGTACCTCAACGACCTCGCCACCATCCCCGCCAACCTCGCCGGCGTCGCAGGCATGTCCCTGCCCAGCGGTCTCGCGGACGAGGACGGCCTGCCCGCCGGGTTCCAGATCCTCGCGCCCGCCCTCGCGGACGATCGCCTCTACTACGTCGGCGCCGCCCTCGAGGCGCTGCTCGAACGACAGTGGGGCGGCCCGCTGCTGGGCCAGGCCCCACCCTTGGCCGAGAAAGGCGCGCAGGCCCGACCGTCGGTTGACGAGCCTTCCCGTTGGTTGAGGAGCCCCGAAGGGGCGTCTCGAAACCAAGCAGGCACCCGATGAACGCGGCCGATCCCGTGCTGTCCTTCGAGGAGGCCCTCGAGCGGTTCGACCCCGCCCTCGGCCTCGAGGTCCACGTCGAGCTCAACACCGCCTCCAAGATGTTCTGCGGCTGTCCCACCGAGTTCGGCGCCGAGCCCAACACCCAGGTCTGCCCGACCTGCCTCGGCCTGCCCGGCGGGATGCCGGTCGTCAACGCCGCAGCGGTCGAGTCGGCCATCCGGATCGGCCTGGCGCTCAACTGCGAGATCGCCGAGTGGTGCCGCTTCGCGCGCAAGAACTACTTCTATCCGGACATGCCGAAGAACTTCCAGACCAGCCAGTACGACGAGCCGATCTGCTTCGGCGGCTGGACCGACGTCGAGGTCGAGGGCGACGACGGCGTACGACGGAGCTTCCGCATCGAGATCGAACGCGCCCATATGGAGGAGGACACGGGCAAGTCCACCCACGTCGGTGGCGCCACCGGGCGGATCCACGGCGCGGACTATTCGCTGGTCGATTACAACCGCGCCGGCATCCCGCTGATCGAGATCGTCACCAAGCCGATCCTCGGCACCCGCGAACACGCACCCTTGGTGGCGCGCGCCTACGTCGCCCATCTGCGCGACCTGCTGCTCGGGCTCGGGGTCAGCGACGTGCGAATGGAGCAGGGCTCCTTGCGCTGTGACGTCAACCTCTCCCTGGCTCCGCGCCCGGAGGCGGCCCTTCGAGACGGCGCTGGCGCGCCTCCTCAGGGACCGGAGCCGACCCTGGGCACGCGGACCGAGACCAAGAACGTCAACTCGTTGCGCTCGGTCGAGCGCGCGGTGCGCTACGAGATCGGCCGCCATGCAGCGGTGCTGACCGGCGGCGCGAAGATCCTCCAGGAGACCCGGCACTGGCACGAGGACACCGGCATCACGACGAGCGGCCGGGAGAAGTCCGACGCCGAGGACTACCGCTACTTCCCCGAGCCCGACCTGGTGCCCATCGCGCCCTCGCGGGAGTGGGTGGAGTCCCTGCGGGCCGCGCTCCCCGAGCCTCCCGGCGTACGACGTGCGCGGCTGCAGGCCGAGTGGGGTTTCTCCGACCTGGAGATGCGCGACACCGTCGGCGCCGGGGCCCTCGACCTGGTCGAGGCCACGATCGCCCACGGCACGGCACCGCAGGCGGCACGCAAATGGTGGCTGTCCGACCTCGCTCGACGCGCCAACGACTCGGGCACCGACCTCGCAGACCTGGGCGTGACCCCGCAACAGGTGGCCGAGGTCCAGGCGCTCGTCGACTCCGGCTCACTGAACGACAAGCTGGCCAGGCAGGTCTTCGAAGGCCTGCTCGCCGGGGAGGGAAGTCCCACCGACATCGTGGCCGCGCGCGGGCTCGCGATCGTGAGTGACGACGCCGCGCTCGGCGAGGCCGTCGACCGAGCGATCGCCGAGAACCCCGACATCGCGGACAAGATCCGCGAGGGCAAGGTCTCGGCGGCCGGAGCACTCATCGGCGCTGTGATGAAGCAGATGCGCGGCCAGGCCGACGCCGGACGCGTGCGCGAACTCATCCTCGAACGCCTGTCCTAGTTCCACCCGGCGGCACCTCGTGCCGAGCCTGCGAACTTGCGGATTCCTGACATTTTCGGGCGACCGAATGGTAATTTCGCAGGAGGTGCGCGCACGGCCGGAGGGGGAACGTTGCGACGCTGGCAGATTCTCCACACCTTCCTCGGGTCCAAGCTTCCGGCTTGGACTGCGCTGGGTGCGGTCTCTGCTGCCCTACTCACGGTTTCGGCGCCGGTGTCCCAGGTCGCTCCGATGGCCGCGACCACCCACATTCCACCGGTCGCG
>JAKFXV010000056.1 GCA_021731205.1 Nocardioides sp.
AAGCGGCGCCTGCTGACGGAACTGCTGGCCTACCCCCAATTGCCGTGGCTCCGAAATGTGTCGGCTGGCGAGACCCCGGTCCCCAGATCCCCCATCCTGGCGCCAACCTGTTGAGCCAATGATCGACCCAGATCGAGCTAGCTGCTGTGGGGGGCAGAATGTCGGGACGACTGCGCGATGTGATCGTGGCCGCTGCTGGCGCGCGGAGCCTGGCGGTCGGATGGTCGGGCGTGACCATGGTGGCCGTGGCCCAGCAGGTCGGCGTCAGCCGCCAGACCGTCTATAACGAGGTCGGCACCAAGGCCTCGCTGAGTCGACTCGTGGTCGCTGACGCCACCGACGAGCTGTTGGCCGTGTTCGACGTGGCGCTCGGTTCGCATCCGGGCGACGTGGTCGCAGGTGTACGCCGGGCGGTCCACGACCTCGCCGCCGCGATGTCCCTCAGGCCGATGGTGGGCGTGGTCGTAGCCGGCATCCACGGAGTGGACGCAGCGGCGCTGCCCGTGCCGGCAGCCGAACTGTCCGAGGTTCTCGAGCGAGCCACGGATCTGTTCGCCAGGCATCTCGATCGCGCCATCGACCACCCGGCCGACGAGTCAGTCACCGACGTGGATCGCGCGGTGATCGCCACTGCCGTGGTGCGGCTGGTGTTGAGCACCGCGGCCGCCCCGGCGAACCGAACAGGCAGCAACGGTTCGTCGGGCGACGAGATCGCCTGGGTCACGGCACGGTTGTTGCGCTAGCCCGTGGCAACTCCTCAACCGGTTGGTTGACAAAGCTTGGCGACCGTGATGGTATTCAACCAATCGGTTTACTACCGTAGCCAAGCAAGGAGTTCCGGTGAGTGAAGACAACCTGTCCCGGGCCTTCGCGGCCCTGGCGGACCCGACCCGTCGCGATCTGGTCGCGCGACTGACCGCTGGAGATGCCACCGTCGGCGAGTTGGCGGCGCCCTACGACGTGTCACTCCAGGCGGTCTCCAAGCACATCCGGGTGCTGGAAGACGCCGGTCTGGTCACCCGCAGCCGGGACGCGCAACGCCGACCGGTGCACCTCGAGGCGCAGGTGTTCGACCTGATGACCGGATGGATCGAGCGCTATCGGCGTCAGGCCGAAGCGAGGTACGAGCGCCTCGACGCCGTCTTGGGAACTCTCGACGAGTCAGCACACCCACGCAGCACGACACAGCAAGGAGCCGCATCATGAGCAGTCATCCACACGGCGCAGCCACCACGCCACGGACCCAGATCATCGTCAACCCGGTCTTGCCCACCGTCGAGATCATCCGGGAGTTCGACGCTCCGCCCGAACAGGTCTTCCGGGCGCACGTCGATCCCGCGCTGGTCGTGCAATGGCTGGGGCCCGACGACCTGACCAACGAGATCGACTACTGGGATGCTCGGTCAGGCGGCAGCTGGCGCTATGTCTCGCGGCGCGGCGACGAGGAGTACGCCTTCCGGGGCTGCTTCCACGAGCTGCGTCCCGCCGAGCGGATCGTGCAGACCTTCAGCTTCGAGGGCTTCCCCGACGGCGTCGCCTTGGAGTTCTTGGATCTCGAGGCACTTCCTGGGGGTCGCACTCGCCTGCGCGCGCTGTCGGTGGTGGACACGATCGAAGGCCGCGACGCCTTCGTTGCCAGCGGCATGGAGTCTGGCGTCGTGGCCGGCTACCTCAAGCTGGACGCGTTGCTCGCCGGAAGCTAGTCCGAGCGCTCGGGAGCGATGGTGGCCAACAACTGCGCCCTGCGCAGCACGTCGCGGGGGGCCAGGCCGAGGGCCGTCGCACACGAGAGTACGTCGGCAAACTCCGGCTCGGCGTTGATCAGCCGGCCACCGAGGTAGGCGCGCTTGACCGAGATCTCGAAACCGGCGATCTCGACTGTGCTCGCGTCACGGGTCAAGGCGACGCGCTCGGTCGTCGAGATCCTGAGGCCGATGCTGGAGGTCTGGGTGAACACCGCTTCGGCCAGGCGCCCGATCGCCGAGCTGGGCGCCAACACGTGCAGGGTGTGGGCGGGACGACCCTTCTTCATCTGGATCGGGCTGAGCCAGGCGTCGGCCGCGCCCGCACCGAGCAGGGCCGCCAGGGTCGGCTCCCACAGCCGGGGATCGAGATCATCGACGTTGGTCTCGATCACCGACATCGGCTCGGCCCCGGGGAGTACGCCGGCCCCGGGCGTCGTGCCCAGCACCAGCCGGCAGACGTTGGCCCGCCCGGGCGGATCGGCGGTGCCGGCGCCCACGCCGATGCCCGTGACGTTGAGCGCGGGCATGGGCCCGAACTCGGTGGCCACGGTCAGCGCGAGCGCAACGCCGGTCGGGGTCGCGAGCTCGCGATCCTCAGGTCCTCCGAAGCCGGTGGCGGGGCTCCCCCGGAGCAACTCGGTCACGGCCGGCCCGGGCACGCTCAGCGGCCCGTGCTCGGTCTCGACGGTGCCGGCGCCCAAGGCGATGGGACTGCACACGACCCGAGTCACGCCCAGCGTGGCCAGCGCGGTGAGCGTGCCCACGATGTCGGCGATGCTGTCGAGGGCGCCGACCTCGTGGAAGTGCACGTCTTCGACCCCGACGCCGTGCACCCGGCTCTCGGCGGCGGCCAACCGATCAAACGTCGCCGACGCACGTTCGGCCACGCCGGCGGGCAATGCGGCTCCGGCAAGCAGGATGCGGATATCGGCCAGGCTGCGGGCCGGCCCGCCGGGCGCGTAGTCGACCGTGACTTTCGTGGCACGCTGCCCACCACGTCGTACGACGTCGGACGTGACGGTGATCGGCGGATCAAGGCCGAGACCGTGGAGCGCCTCCTGGATCCGGTCGAGCGGGGCGCCGGCGTCGACACAGGCCCCCAACAGCATGTCGCCGCTCACCCCCGCGCCGGCGTCGAGCCAGGCGGTCAGCTCAGCCACGAACGGGGCTCGCGATCCGCTCGTTCATCGAGCCCGAACGGAAGCCGCGCGGGTCCACTTCGACGGAGTCGAAGCCGGGCACCGAGGCGGTCAGGTCGGCCCGCGCGGCGAGCACGGCGACCAGAGCGGCATCGACTTCGATGCTGGCGCGGTCACCGAGGTCCCGGACGCGCAGGTCGCGAACGTCGTACCCCTCGTCGTGCAGTCGGGCGCGGAGCTCGGCCTCGGCCCGCTCGACGCGGGCCAGCCGAGCGGGGGTGATCGCCAGGCCGTAGGCAACGCGGCTCGACAAGCAGGCGGCGGCCGGCTTGTCCCACGTCGGAAGTCCCCAGGTGCGGGAGGCGTGGCGAATGTCGTCCTTCGTCAGCCCGGCGTCACGCAGCGGCGTGAGCGCGCCACGCTCGGCCGCGGCCCGGATCCCCGGCCGGAACGGATCGACCGCGTCATCGGCGTTGGTGCCGGTCGCGACGTGCGCCAAGCCGTGATCGCGGGCCAGCGGCGTCAGCACGTCGAGGAGCTCGGCTTTGCAGTGGAAGCACCGGTCGGGGCCGTTCTGGCGGTACGCCGTCCTGGCCATCTCGTCGGTGCGGGGTGTCAGGTGTCGCACGCCTAGCCGCGCGGCGTACTCGCTGGCGCGGGACAGCTCGACGCCGGGCAGGGATGGGCTCACGGCTGTCGCTGCCGCCACGCGGTCGGTGCCCAGCGCGTGGACTGCGGCGGCCAGCAGGAACGCCGAGTCGCACCCCCCGGAGAACGCCACCAGCAGGGACCCGCGAACCCGCAGGTCGGCGTCGAGGGCCTCGAGCGCTGCGGCGACGTCGCCGCTCGGTTGGTCGGTCATCGGTGTTCGCCCCCGGCCCGATCCAGCAGCCCGAGCACCCGGATCGCGGCGCAGGCGGCGCCGAAACCGTTGTCGATCCCGACGACCGTGACGCCGGGGCTGCACGAGGCGAGCATGCCGAGCAGCGCGGTCAGGCCGTCGAGGCCGGCGCCGTACCCGGTGCTGGTGGGTACGGCGATCACGGCACCGCGGGTCAATCCGGTGACGACGCTCG
>JAKFXV010000307.1 GCA_021731205.1 Nocardioides sp.
CTGCTGGCCGCAGGATGGACCAGCAGCGGCTTCGAGGGTCTCGCGGCAACGGGCACCTCCGATACGCAGTACGTCTACGCAGTGATCCAGCGCGAATGGGCGAGCGATGCGCCGGGCTCGGTGAAGATCGCGCGCTGGGAGGCTGCCACCGGCGAGTGGACCTTCGTGTCCTACGCCCTTGATCCTGTGCCGGCAGGGATCGCGCCCTGGGTCGGGCTGTCGGAACTGACCTTGCTAGCGGACGGCTCGTTCGCGGTTGTCGAACGCGACAATCAGTCGGGTGACCTCGCTGCTGTGAAGCGGGTCTATCGAGTCGACCTCGCAACGGCCGACTTCCAGCCGTTCGTGGTGGGCGTTGCGCTACCGAGCCTGGACAAGGTGCTGCTGGCCGACGCGCTGCCTGGGTTGGACTCGAAGAGCGTGTGGACGCCGGACAAGTTGGAGGGGCTCGCGGCAACGGCTGACGGCGTCCTCTACGTCGTCACCGACAACGACGGGCTCGATGATGCCGTGGGGCAAACGGTGTTCATGCGGCTGGGCTGATCCTTGGGTCAATCATTGGGTCGGCCATGAGCTGCGGGTCGTCGGCGACTATCGTTGTCGCCTGTGACCGACATCGTGGAGCGAGCCCGGAGCCAAGTCCTCGAACGCGGAGTGGGCCTCGGCTACGACGATCTGGTCGAGGTCCTGCGACTGCCCGATGAGCGGATCCCGGAGTTGCTTGAGGTTGCCCACGCCGTACGCCTCAAGCACTGCGGGCCCGAGGTCGAGGTCGAGGGGATCGTCTCTCTCAAGACCGGCGGCTGCCCGGAGGACTGCCACTTCTGCTCCCAGTCCGGCCAGTTCACCTCACCGGTGCGTGCCGTCTGGTTGGACATCCCGCAGTTGGTCAAGGCGGCCGAGGAGACGGCCGCGACGGGTGCCACCGAGTTCTGCATCGTGGCTGCGGTGCGTGGCCCTGACGAACGGTTGATGGCACAGATGCGCGACGGCGTACGCGCGATCCGCGAGGCCGTCGACATCAACGTCGCCGCGTCGCTGGGCATGCTCAGCCAGGAGCAGGTCGACGACCTCAAAGAGATGGGCGTGCACCGCTACAACCACAATCTCGAGGCGGCCCGGTCCTACTTCGGGTCGGTGGTGACCACGCACACCTGGGAGGAGCGCTGGGAGACCTGCGAGATGGTCCGCGCCTCCGGGATGGAGCTGTGCTGTGGCGGTCTCGTCGGGATGGGCGAGACACTGGAGCAGCGCGCGGAACTCGCCGCGCAGCTCGCCGAACTCGGCCCCCACGAGGTGCCGCTCAACTTCTTGAACCCGCGTCCCGGGACGCCCTTCGGCGAGTTGCCGCTGATGAGTGCGGCCGACGCACTCCGCGCCATCGCGGCGTTCCGGCTGGCGATGCCGTCGACGATCCTGAGGTACGCCGGCGGCCGGGAGCTCACCCTCGGCGACCTCGGCACCCGCGACGGTCTGCTCGGCGGCATCAACGCCGTGATCGTCGGCAACTACCTGACGACCCTGGGCCGCGATGCCGACGAGGACCTCGCGCTGCTCGCCGAGCTCAAGATGCCGATCAAAGAGCTCGCGAAGACGCTGTGACCCGCCAAACCCCGCGCAACGTCATACGAACTGGTCGCAATAGGAACCACTTCGTATGACGTCTCGGGAGTTCTGCGGGTTGTGCGGCAAGGAGGCAGCGGAAGCGGGCCATCCGGACTGCATCGTTCTCCTGGCCCTGGAGCCTCCGCGCTACTGCACCCGGTGCGGTCGCCGGCTGAAAGTCCAGGTCACCCCCCGCGGCTGGTCAGCCGACTGCATCGAACACGGCCCCCTCCACGGCTGATGGGGCGCGCGGATAGTCGCGGCCGCAGCGGTCTTTGTTGGTGCCGATGCTGCCTGGCCCCGCTGGCATGTCGATGCTCCGCTCACGCCTAAGGAACGGCCGTCGTCATGCTCAGCTTTGGTGGGCTATAACCCACCGGTGCGCGGCGCGTACCGAGAGCTTGCACACGGGTGGACCAATCGGGGATCTTGAGCGCGCTACCGAGTGTGGCCCGCGTTAGTTGACAGCCGTTGGGTCCACCCGTGTGGGTCCCTCCCGGGCTGGCGTACCGCCGAAGGGACCGATCAGTCTTGAGCGCCAACTCCCTGAGCCTGGGCAGAGGTGGGCTGGCGTCGTTCGGTCCCCTGGGCGGTCCCTCATCCGACCAAGAGCCGCTCGCACTCGTCGATCAGGGCCCGCCGGAGCGGAGCGGCCCGGTCGGCGAAGCCGCGCTGGGCCTCGGCGTACGCTCGGCGACCCTCCGACGTCTCGATGCGGACCGGCTCGAAGCCCAACCCGCTCAAGTCGTACGGCGCGGCCCGCATATCGAGGACGCGGATGTCCCAGGCCAGCTCGAAGGCGTCGGCGACGAGGTCGGAACAGATCATCGGCGACAGCCGGAAGGCATGCTTGTAGAGATCCATCCCGGCGTGCAGACAGGACGGCTGCTCGTGGGAGGCGCGGTCGTCTCGGCCAGGCTGCAGCACGTTCAAGGACCGAGCCGGCGGCGTGAAGAACCGGAACGCGTCGAAGTGTGAGCAGGTGATGCGCTGCGACTCGACCACGGCGTCGGTGCCTGCCGACCCGAGCCGCAGCGGCCAGGTCGCGTGCCGGGTCGCCTCGGGGGACTGGCGGTAGACCATGGCCCACTCGTGCAGCCCGAAGCAGCCGAAGTTGCCCGGGCGTCCGGCCGTGGCGCTCAGCAGCGCGTGCATCGACCCGATCAGCGGCGCCTGCTTCACGACGTACGCCGCCGACACGGCGCCGCCGTCGTAGGTCGCCAGTGCGTCGTACTCACCCACCTCGCCGAGCAGGCGTATGCCGAAGCCCGGGTGCCAGCGACGCAGCTGGGCAGGGGAGTGGGAGTAGTAGGTGAACAGGAAGTCGAAGACCGGATGCTTCGCTCCGGTCGCTCGGCGAGCCAGGTGCGGCGCGACGAACCTGTCGATTCGCGCCGAGTGCGTCGCCTGTCGGGCCCGCCACTCGTCCTCGGTCAGGGTGAACGGCGGCACCCGGCCAGCCTAGGCCGCCGCGCTCAGAGCTTGACGGCGAGGACGTCTGCGGGGTTGATCTCCGGTGGCAGGGCCAGGAGCCGGTCCGCGTTGGCCATCAGCGCGGCCGCGATCGGCCCGCTCAGATGAACCTGGCGCTCGGTATCGCTGGGGAACGCGTCGACGATCCAGAAGGTAGTCGCGTCGGTCCGCAGCGCGAACCAGACCGGCGTGCCGGGCTCGGCATTGGCCAGTTCGACGGCTCCGGTGAGGAACTCCGCGACCTCGGCTTGGGTCTCGGTCTTGGCAGTGAGCTTCACGACGAGTGCAACGTTGGTTTCCATGTTTCGACGTTAGACCGGATCAGTGCGGTCAGCGAGTGGCGCATACGACAAGTTCGCTACCGTATCCGCCATGAAGATCGCAGCGGTGGCGATGAACGGGTGCTTCGGCTCCGGACTCGCAGCATTGGCCGACATCGTCAACACTGCGGAGGCCGTTCGCCGTGACGTCGATCCCGCCATCCGGCCGTTCTCGATCGACATCGTCGGTGCGAGCCGCAGTGTGCGCTCGGGCGCGGGTTGGACGATTCCGGTCACGGCGTCGTACGACGAGCTGGGCGACTTCGATCTGGTGGTAGTCGCCGGCTGGGGGGCCATGTCCGGGGACGCGACCATCGCCGCCCTCGGAAGGCGCGAGGGGCGACGGCTGGTGCGCTCGCTCCGGGCGTTGGCGGACGATCCGACGACCCAGTTGGCGGCGGCGTGCACCGGCACGTTCGCGCTGGCGGAGGCCGGGTTGCTGGATCAACGTCGGGCCACGACCAGTTGGTGGGCGGGTCCGACCTTCCGGCGCCGCTACCCACAAGTCCGGCTCGACCTCGATGCGATGGTGGTGGTCGACATGGGAGA
>JAKFXV010000084.1 GCA_021731205.1 Nocardioides sp.
CGGTCGTGTTCGTGCCCAAGCCGGTCAGCTGGACCGAAGTCCCGACCACCATGAACGTGCTGGCCCGCCAGCGTCGGCGCTGGTCGCAGGGCCTGATCGAACTGCTGGTGAAGTTCCGCACGATGATCGGCAATCCGCGCTACGGCAACATCGGGATGCTGGCGTTCCCGTTCTATCTCGTCTTCGAGGCGCTGGGTCCGATCGTCGAGCTCGCCGGGCTCGTCGGGCTGATCCTGGCCGCCTGGCTGGGGATCCTGAACGTGCCGTTCATGGTGTTGTTCTTGATCGCGTCGGTGTTGCTGGGCTCGGTGCTCTCGATCGCCGCGGTGTGCGTCGAGCAACTGGCCTTCCGGCGCTACACGCGCTATCGCGACCTGCTGGCGCTGATCTTCGCGGCGTTCGCCGAGAACCTGGGTTATCGCCAGCTGCACGCGTGGTGGCGGATCCAGGGGCTGGTCCGTGCGGTGCGTGGCCGCCAAGAGGCCTGGGGCTCCATGCCGCGTGCCGGTTTCGCCCCGCGCGAGGAGACCAAGACCCCCGTCGGTTGAGAAGCTCGCCGTCCGGTGGTTGAGGAGCTCGCCGTCCGGTGGTTGAGGAGCGAGCGAAGCGAGCGTCTCGAAACCCCCGGTCGAGACGCACTACGTTGTGACCCGTGAGCACGTTCGTCCTGGTCCACGGGGCATGTCACGGCGCTTGGTGTTGGGATCGGCTGGTGCCGGAGTTGGCCGAGCGTGGCCACGAAACGGTCACCATGGACCTGCCGATCGAGGACAACGACGCGACCTTCGCGGCGTACGCCGACGTGGTGCTGGCGGCAATGGAGCGGGCCGGCGCGCCTGGCGACGCCATCGTGGTCGGCCACTCGCTCGGCGGGATGGTCCCGCCGCTCGTCGCCGCCCAGCGGCCGGTTGGAGCGCTGGTGTTCTTGTGTGCGGTCATCCCCAACCTGCACGGACACCCGTGGGAGGACGCGCCGGCCATGGGTGATGACGACTATGGCGCGGTCAGGGACGAAGACGGCGCCTTTCGCTTCGACTCCTCGGCTGCGGCGACGGCGATCTTCTATCCGGATTGCTCTCGCGAGGACGCGCAGTGGGCCTTCGAGCACCTGCGCCCGCTGCGCAACCGCTCGCTCTGGGATCGGCCCTATCCGCTCGTCGCGTGGCCCGAGGTGCCTATGGTCGCGATCAGCGCCGTGGATGATCGCGCCATCTATGCGTCGTACCAACGGGCCTGCTGTGAGTCCCGCCTCGGCATCACCCCGATCGAGATCGGCGGCGCCCACTCGCCGTTCCTATCCCGGCCTGCCGAGTTGGCCGGCCTCCTGGACGCTGTCGCCGAGCGCAGTGGTTGAGGACTCGCGGTCCTGTGGTTCTTGCCGGCTGACCTACCTGCGCGTCTTGTGCTCCGGCTATCGCGAGAGCGACACCCCGACTCCCTGAGTCACCTGGCGCGGTCCGAAGAACTGTTTCCACAGATCTCGCATCACCCTTGCGGGTCCCCGCCGCACAGCATACAATCGAACACATGTTCGAACCAATCGCCGACTGTGACACCACAGAGCTCTTGGCGGCCGCTGAGGCCGCTGTGCGCGATCGGCGGCTGGCTGAGGTGCGTGACCTTGAGGTCCTCGCCCAATGGGCCGCAGTGCACTCGAGCGATCCGGCGGATGGACCGTATGGCGAATACGCGCGGTCGGTGGGCAACGTGCTGATCCGGGTTGGGGGCGAGGGCACCCCGCTGGTGCAGGACTTCTGTCTTGGCGAGATCGCGATGGCTCGGGGGACCGGCTACATCTCGACCAGCAACACGATGGCCGACGTCTTGGACTTGCAACACCGCTTGCCGCTGACCTGGGCAGTCGTTCGCGCCGGCGCCGCCGAGGTGTTCGTCGCCCGCCGGATCGCCAAGCTCTCGCGTCACCTGTCGGCCGATCGGGTGGGCGTCGTCGACACCGCAGTCGCTCGGATCATTGCGCGCGAGTCCGGTGGCCGGGTGCTCGATGTCGCCGAGGCCAAGATCATCGAGGCGGACCCGGGGCTTCACGAAGAGCGCGCCGAGGCCGAGCGGATCAGGCGGTACGTCGGGTTCTCCCGCACCGACGAGCATGGCCTGCGGAAGCTCATCGCCCGGATCGAGGCCGCCGACGCGGTCTGGATCGACGCGACCATCGCCCGGGTCGCCGAGATCATCGAGCCCCTTCACTCCGAGGCCACCGTGGACGAGCGCCGCTCGATCGCGATGGGCTATCTCGCCCGTCCGGCCGAACTGCTGGCGCTGCTCGTGGAGCACTCCGACGGACAACGAGAGCTCGCGCTCGAGCTGGATGAGGCGGACTCGGTGGAGGCTCCGACCCGGGCGACGGCCTTCCCGGCCGATCTGCTCGACGCGCTCCGGACGACTGACTTCTCGCCGCTGGCACCCGAGGCGACGCTGTACCTCCACCTGCATGAGGCAGCCCTCCAAGGTGTGACCGGTGTGGCCCGCGTCGAAGGCCTCGGTCCGTGCACCCTGGACTCCCTCAAGTGCCTGTTGGCCCGCACCAACCTGACGGTGCGACCCGTGCTCGACCTGTCTCGCCGGGTCCGGACGACCGCCTACGAGCACCCCGAGTCACTCAAGGAACGGGTGCACCTCACCACGGGCGGCGACTACTGGCCGTTCGCCTCGTCGGTGAGTCGCCGGGTCGACTACGACCACCCGATTCCGTATGAACCCACCGGACCACCCGGCCAGACCGGCACCCACAATTCCGGCCCACTCGGCCGGCGCCACCACCGCTGGAAGACCCACGCCGGCTATCGATCCCGCCAGTCCGGGCAAGGTCGCTACGCCTGGATGACCCCCAACGGTTTGGGCTTCCTCGTCGACCACGCCGGCACCCGCCGCATCGACCCCGACCAGGCCCAGATGATCATCGACGCCCCCGAAGGCGTCGACATCTACCCCGCGTAGATCGGCTGTCGCAGTTCAGCCTGATCGACCACTGGTCCCGGCGCAGGCGTAATTGAGTCGCTCTCACCAGCGTTGCCACCTACAGTCAGCAGATGTTCCGTCGAACCCGCCGCGTTCCGCTCGAAGAGGACCCATACGTCGCACCCGTCGAGTCGATGCTTGCCGCAGCCGCTTCTCGGACGAGTGACACGGCCACGGGCCAAGGCAGCGGCATCGTGACGTTCCCGAGGGAGGGATCGCCTGGCGCAGGGTCCCCGACGGAGAGGAACCGCTTGCGTCAGTCGCCACGCGGCACATGGCCGGCGGCCATACCGACCCCGAGAGCGTGCTGACCTGGCTCTGTGGCGACGCCCCCGACCCTTGGTACCGCGGCAGCGGTTGGGGCGATGGGGTGGTCCTCGACGAACTCCGCAAGAAGATCGGTTCGCACTAGCCGTCAATCAACAACGCGGTGTCTGTGGCGCACCACGTGCGCCGCAGCAACCGCGTTGTTAGTGAAACGCACTCATGGCACCAACGCCTCCGTGACAGGCGAGGGGCCGACGCCGATCTCCTCGGTGAGGACTGAGCGGCAGGTGGCGAAGGCGCGGCGGGCCTCGTGCACGTTGCCCTCGGCGCGGTGGACGCGGATCACGGCGCGGTGCGCGCTCTCGCGCAAGATGTCGGAGTGCAGGGCGGAGAGGGCGACCTCGAGGGCCAGGCCGTAGTCGCCGGCCTCGGTGAGTTGCAGCGCCCAGTCGTCGAGCACGTGCAGCCGCACCTGGCGCAGCCGCTCGCGGTCAACGCTGAGCCACTCGTCGTCCCAATCGGGCAACAGCTCGACGGCCTCGGCGCGCAGCAGGTCGTCCAGCCAGGCGCTCGGGGGAGTGACCCGGGTGCCGCGCCGCAGCCCATGCGCCTGTGCCAGGAGTACGCCGACGTCGGAGCCCAC
>JAKFXV010000085.1 GCA_021731205.1 Nocardioides sp.
TGATCGACTCGGGTGAGCGGCAGGGCGCGGCGTTGGCCGTCGATGGGCGCGGGTTGGTCGTGCCCGGCCACGAGGAGGGCTTCTTCGTCGGCCCTACCGTGATCGATGAGGTGGGCACCGAGATGGACGTGTACACCCAGGAGATCTTCGGCCCGGTGTTGTCGGTCGTCCGCGCGGACAGTGTGGACGAGGCGATCGCCCTGATCAATGCGAACCCGTATGGCAACGGCACGGCCATCTTCACCTCGTCGGGAGAGTCCGCGCGGCGGTTCCAGCGCGGCGTACACGTGGGGATGATCGGGATCAATGTGCCGGTCCCCGTGCCGATGGCCTACTACTCGTTCGGGGGCTGGAAGGACTCGTTGTTCGGGGACAAGCACATGCACGGCCCAGAAGGAGTGGCGTTCTACACCCGCGCCAAGGTTGTGACCGCCCGGTGGCCCGAGGTCAGTAACGACAGTGGCGCGTCGTTCCACTTCCCCACCGCGAAGTAGCGTGCGGTCAACCGGCGGCGAGTTCGACGAACCGGCTGAGCAGCTTGTGAGGATGGCTGACGCGGGCGCGATGCGCCATCTGCTTCAACCGATCGGACTCGGCCGGGTCGAAGTAGCCGTGGTCGCGGTAGGCGTCGACCCGGGTGCGTAGGCCCTCGGCGTCGAGCTCGGGATGGAACTGGGTGGCATAGACCCGCGTCCCGAATCGGAACGCCTGCACCGGGCAGGCAGGCGAGCTGGCCAGCAGGGTCGCCGTCGCTGGGAGCTGGCGGACCGCCTCCTTGTGGCCGACGAAGGCATCGAAGGACGCTGGCATCGACGTGAAGAGCGGGTCGTGGGTGCCGTCGGGGGTGAGCGAGACACGCACGGCACTCACCGGTTCCGAGTGGGTGCGATCCACGACGCCCCCTCGTCGTACGCCCAAGGTGCCGATGCCGTAACAGGCACCGAGAAACCAGGAGTCCGCGTCGATCACGCGCTCGGCGAGCTCGGCCAGCTCGGCCTCCACCCGGCGTTGGGTGGGTGACTTCTCGTCGTCGGGGTCACTCACGTTGTAGGGCCCTCCGCCCAAGATGATGCCGGACCAGTCGGTCAGCTCCACGTCGCCCAGCGGACCGGCCTCGAGGCGTACGCGATGCAGGTCGGCGCGCTCGAGGCGGGAGTACTTCAGCACGGCGGCGTACTCGCTGTCGGCTGCGGCATCCTCGGCCCGGGTGCCCAGGAACAAGAACGGCTTCACGGTGGGAGCCTAGGGCCGACGTAGGCTCGCCCCGTGCTGGAGTGGGATGTCGCGCCGGAGTGGGATGTCGTTATCGTCGGGGCGGGTTTGTCGGGGATCGGTGCGGCGGCCCGGCTGAGCGTGACGCACCCCGAACTGCGGTGGGTGGTGCTGGAAGCCCGCGCCGTCAGCGGTGGGACCTGGGACGCGTTCCGATATCCCGGGATCCGCTCCGACTCCGACATGCTGACCCTCGGGTATCGCTTCCGGCCGTGGCGCGGCGGTGCCGCATTGGCGGACGGGCCGGCGATCCTCGACTACATCCGCGACACCGCGCGCGAGTACGACGTCGACCGCCACATCCGCTACGGCCACCGGCTGCTCAGTGCCGATTGGGATTCCTCGCAGTCGTGTTGGACCCTCCAGGTCGACACCTCCGCTGGAGCGAGCACCATGCAGACTCGATTCCTCTGGTCCTGTACCGGCTACTTCGACTACGCAGGCGGTCACCGACCTGACTTTCCGGGGGAGCAAGACTTCGGTGGGCGCATCGTGCATCCGCAGGACTGGCCCGACGATCTCGAGCTTGTTGGCCGCACCGTGGCTGTCGTCGGCAGTGGCGCCACAGCGGTCACGCTGGTGCCCGCATTGGCCCGCGAGGCGGCGCACGTGACGATGGTGCAGCGTTCTCCGACGTTCATCGTGTCGAGGCCGGCTCACGACGGGTTCGCGTCGCTGTTGACCAGGTGGCTTCCCGAGCGAATCGCCTATCGTGGCGCCCGGGCCAAGAACATCACGGCCGGGGCGGCGGGCTTTCTGCTCAGTCGCCGCTACCCCCGGCTCGTCCGTCGACTCCTGGAGGGGCGGGTCCGTGCCCAACTGCCACCTGACGTCGACGTCGGTCGGCACTTCAGCCCGAGGTATGACCCCTGGGACCAGCGGATCTGCCTGGTGCCCGACGGCGACCTCTTCGAGGCTCTTCGCTCCGGGTCGGCGTCGGTGGTGACCGGCGAGATCAGCAGATTCACCGCCGAGGGCATCGAGATGGCGTCGGGAGAGGTCGTGGTGGCAGACACGATCGTGACGGCAACGGGGCTGCGGCTACTGCCGTTCGGCGGAGTCTGCCTCTCGGTCGACGGCCGGCCCGTCGAGGTGCCGAACACGATGGCGTATCGAGCGATGATGCTCGGCGGGATCCCCAATCTGGTGTTCACCATCGGCTACACCAACGCGTCGTGGACATTGAAGGCGGATCTGGTGGCCGACTTCGTCTGCCGTCTGCTGGGTGTGATGACGGCTCGTGGCTACCGCTCGGTCGTCCCTCGGCTCGACCCGACGGTCGATCCCGAACCGCTGCTGCACTTCACCTCCGGCTACGTCGTCCGGGCGCTGGATCGATTGCCGAAACAGGGCTCTCGGGAACCCTGGCGTCTCGGCAAGAGCTATCTCCACGACGTCTGGACGATGCGGCGAGCTCGAATCGAGGACGGAGTGTTGCAATTTCGACGGTGACCGCCGGTCTGGACGGTGCTCGGAGGCTCAGGTCCCGCGGGTGATCCGGACCCAGTCGATCATTCCGGAGTAGTAGTCGCAGGTGACCGTGATCTGATCGCACTCGATCTTGCCGCCGATGACCAAGGGCTTCTTGTTGTCGATCACGCCCGTCCAACCGTTCTTCCGCTTGTGGAAGACGCCGTCGATCCAGATCTCGACGGCCGTCGCGGTACGCACGCACTTGAGCACGTGCCACTGGTTGTCGTTGAGGAAGATGTCGGATCGAATGGCACCCGAACGAGTGGGGCTCTTGAACAGGCAGGACGGTCGTCCCTGCGGGTTCTGGATCTTCCACTGACCACCGACCGTCCTGGACTGACCCTTCTGGATGATGTTGCCGAACTTCTCCTTGGTGCGGTAGCGGACCTCGACTGTGAAGGTGTCTCCGCGTGGGTCGAGCGCAGGGTTGTCGGGGACCTGGATCACGCGCTCCGGCGCGACCGGAAGGGACTCGGGTGGCTTGCGTGCCCAGGAGTAGCCAATGGCCCCGCCGAAGGCCACGCCGGTGTCGAGTCCGGACTGGTCGATCGTGCCGTTCAGGCCGTTTCCTGAACTGTCGATCATGGTGGTCGCGCCACCCGGCTCGTTCATCTGGTAGTTGGCCTGTTCCACCGGGTCACCGACGGCCATCGGAGCAACGGCCAGGGACAGCGAAGTGATCAGGGCGGTGACGCCGACGGCAGCGAATCTGGACTTGCGTGACAACAGGGACATCCGCTCTGGGTTCCTTTCACAGGCATGGATTCCGTCGAGGACACTCAAGCCGCTGCGATGGATGCTCTCCGCTCCATCTAAGTCCTCCCGGGGTGACATCGAAAGGCTCAAATCCAAGATCACCCGCGTGGGCTATGCGAGATAGCTAGATCGGGGGGTCAGGGCACCAAGGCTCGGTTCAGCACGGCCCGTCCGGACGCCTCGTCCCCGGTCCATGAGAGGGCCGTGTGCGCCCATCCCAACCGGCTCCAGAGCGCGAGGCATAAGGCCTCGGCGGTGCCGGCAACTTCGGCAACTGGTGATGCCGAGGACTCGATGGCACCGAGCAGCCAGGACTGGCCAGCGTCGAGCGCGGTCAGTCGGACCTGCCCGACCGGCGCCTCAACCCGGCCCAGCCGGA
>JAKFXV010000004.1 GCA_021731205.1 Nocardioides sp.
GGTGAGAAGGTGGGACCGTGAGCGAAGCGAGAGAGCGCGCGACTCAGCGGCGGGTGCTGTTGCTCGTGCACACGGGGCGAGAGGAGGCCTGCGAGGTGGCACGCGCGCTGGCTGCCTCGCTCGCGCGCAACGCGGTGGTGGTGCGATTGCTTGCCGAGGAGGCGATCGCCCTGGGGTACGCCCCAGGGGCACTCGGTGGTCGCGTCGAGGTGGCTGAGAGGGCCGCGGACGCCGGGCACGACTGTGAACTGGCCTTGGTGGTCGGCGGTGACGGGACGATCCTTCGCGCCGCTGAGATCACCCACGTCAGCGGCACGCCGATCCTCGGCGTCAACCTGGGGCACGTCGGCTTCCTCGCCGAGGCCGAGCCGGAAGACCTGGCCGCCACGATCGACGCGGTGATCCACCGCCGCTATGAGTCGGAGGACCGCCTGACGCTCGACGTTCGGGTCTACCAGGGCAGTGACCTGGTCACGACGACCTTCGCCTTGAACGAGGCAAGCGTGGAGAAGGCGGCGCGGCAGCGCATGCTCGACGTGGTCGTCGAAGTCGACGGCCGGCCGTTGTCGCGATGGGGCGGTGACGGGGTCGTCTGCGCGACGCCGACGGGTTCAACGGCCTACAACTTCAGCGCGGGCGGACCGATCGTCTGGCCGAGCGTGGAGGCGCTCCTGATCGTGCCGATCAGTGCGCATGCGCTGTTCGCCCGGCCGATGGTCGTCGCGCCAACGTCGGTGCTCGCGGTCGAGGTGCTGGCTCAGACCCAGGGTGCGGGGGTGTTGTGGTGCGATGGACGACGCACGGTGGACCTGGCGCCAGGAGCCCGGATCGAGGTGCAACGGGGTGCCCGCCCGGTCCGGCTGGCTCGGCTGCATACTGCACCCTTCACGGACCGGCTGGTGGCCAAGTTCGGCCTCCCTGTCGAGGGCTGGCGGGGGGCTGGCGAACGCCGCCGCCGGGCCAACGGAGCAGTCGATGCTTGAGGAGATCACGATCTCCGGCCTTGGCGTGATCGGCTCGTCGACGCTGGAGCTGGGGCCGGGGTTGACCGTGATCACGGGAGAGACCGGCGCCGGCAAGACGATGATCGTCACCGCCCTCGGGTTGTTGTTAGGCGGACGCGCCGACGCCGGAGCGGTGCGGCGAGGGGAGCAGCGGGCGCGTGTGGAGGGCATCGTGGCCGTGTCCGAGTTGCCCGACGTGGCCGCTCACGTCGCGCGCGCCGGTGGTGTCGTGGAGGACGACCGGGTCCTCCTGGGCCGGACCGTAGCCGCAGAGGGACGCTCGCGGGCCTTCGCGGGTGGGGCCGCGGTTCCCGTGTCGGTCCTGGGGGAGATCGCGGCAGCCTTGGTCGCTGTCCATGGGCAATCCGACCAGCATCGGCTGCTGCGACCATCGGCCCAGCGCGAGGCGTTGGATCGCTACGCCGGAGCCCCGCTGGCCGAGGTGCTGGCGGTCTACGAGTCAACGTTCGCCCGGCTGCGTCAGACCGAGGTCGAGCTGGAGGAGGTGCAGGCCAGCCGTCTGGAGCGAGCCCGGGAGATTGACCTGCTGCGTTTCGGGCTCGACGAGGTGGCCGCAGTGTCCCCGACGCCGGGAGAGGACCGCGACCTGCTCGCCCAGGAGTCACGGCTGGCATTCGCCGAAGAACTGCGACATGCCGCTGAGCTCGCCCGTGAGTCGTTGTCGAGCGATGAGGGCGCTACCGACGCTCTCGCCGCGTCGGCGGCCGCCCGGAACGCCATGGAAGCGGTGCGTGGACACGACCCTGAGGCTGCGTCGCTCGCCGATCGCCTGGCCGAGATCACCTATGCAGTCTCGGATCTGGCTGCCGACATGGCTTCCTACGCGGCGCGCCTGGACTCCGATCCAGCCGCATTGGCCGCCGTTTCCGAACGCAGGGCACAACTGGCCGCACTGACGAGGAAGTACGGCGACACCATCGACGATGTGCGCGGCTGGGCCGAGGCCGCACGGGTTCGACTCGACGAGCTGCTGCACGCCGACGATCGCATTGACGAACTTCGCGAGCTCCAGACCACGCTTCGCAGCCAGTTGGCCGCATCGGCCAGCGCCTTGTCGAGTCTGCGCGGCGAGGCTGCGCTGGAACTCGGCGAGGTCGTCGGGCGTGAGTTGACCGAGCTGGCGATGCCGCACGCGCAAGTGGTCATCGACGTCCGCCGGGTCCGCCTCGATCCGATGCCCGAGGAGCCGGCCGGGAAGGTGCTTGCCCGGCACCTGCGCGTCGACGACGAGTGGGTCCAGTTCGGTGCCCAGGGGGTCGACGAGGTGGAGTTCATGCTCAGCGCCAACCTCGGCGGAGAGCTCCGCGCGCTGACCAAGGGCGCCTCCGGCGGCGAGCTGTCCCGGGTCATGTTGGCCCTCGAGGTGGCGCTCGCAGGCACCGCCCCAGTCCCGACGTTCGTGTTCGATGAGGTCGACGCCGGGGTGGGCGGGAAGGCGGCCGTCGAGGTCGGCCGACGGTTGGCCCGTCTCGCCCGGACTGCGCAAGTGCTGGTGGTCACCCACCTGCCCCAGGTCGCGGCGTACGCCGACCGGCACATCGTGGTCCAGAAGGCCGAGGACGGCACGGTCACGACCTCCGACATCGAGGCGCTCGACGAGGCCGGTCGCGAACGTGAGCTGTCACGGATGCTGGCTGGGCTCGAGGACTCCGCGACCGGTCTCGAGCATGCCCGCGAACTGTTGGCCGCCGCACAAGGGGGGCGCAGGAACCCCACGACAGACGGGTGACCGGGACTCGGGTCCGGGTCGGGTAGGATGGAATTCCGTGAAGCTAGCGATGCCGACCAAGCACGTATTCGTGACCGGAGGTGTCGCCTCCTCCCTCGGCAAGGGGCTCACGGCCTCCAGTCTGGGCAGCCTGTTGAAGTCGCGTGGCCTGCGCGTGACCATGCAGAAGTTGGATCCCTACCTGAACGTGGATCCCGGCACGATGAACCCGTTCCAGCATGGTGAGGTCTTCGTCACCAACGATGGCGCGGAGACCGACCTGGACATCGGCCACTATGAACGCTTCCTCGACACCGATCTCAACGCGATAGCCAATGTGACCACGGGCCAGGTGTACTCCTCGGTCATCGCCAAGGAACGCCGGGGTGACTATCTCGGCGACACCGTGCAGGTCATCCCGCACATCACCAATGAGATCAAGGACCGGATCCGCGCGATGGGTTCGGACGAGGTCGACGTGGTGATCACCGAGATCGGGGGCACGGTGGGCGACATCGAGTCGCTGCCGTTCCTCGAAGCGGCTCGCCAGGTGCGTCACGACATCGGTCGGGCCAACTGCTTCTTCCTGCACGTGTCACTGGTGCCGTACATCGGTCCGTCGGGCGAGCTCAAGACCAAGCCCACCCAGCACTCCGTGGCGGCCCTTCGGTCGATCGGTATCCAGCCCGATGCCGTGGTGTGCCGAGCTGATCGTGAACTGCCGCAGAGCATCAAGCGCAAGATCTCCTTGATGTGCGACGTGGACGAGGAGGCGGTCGTCACCGTAGTTGCGGTATCCAGACGCAGTGCGATCCGGGAGGACCATCAGGCCAACCCGCTCGTAGTAACGCACGGTTGAGGCCGGGACTCCCGCGGACTGGGCTAGTTCGGAGATCAGCACCTCCCCAACGTAGACCTTGTACCTCGGTGCAATGTCAAGAGTTGATCGCTCGCTGACCCACGGCTGACCAAAGGGGTTGACCTTGCACCCGAGTTCAACTCCTAGGTTCGGCTCAATGACCGGAATCGACCGGTCCCGACCAGGGAGTCACTCATGGGAACTTTCACTCGCGACAACACCGAACTCGCCGTAGACATCGCCGGCGTAGGACAGC
>JAKFXV010000007.1 GCA_021731205.1 Nocardioides sp.
GCCGGTCGGCCCCGGACGCGGCGCCGGGAGCCGACTAGCCGTCGTTACACTCCGTGGGTGTCTCCGCCACCCCAGATCCCGAGCACGGAGTGTCGGCTCGTCGTGTTGGTCTCGGGTTCGGGCACCAATCTGCAAGCGCTCCTCGACGCCTGCGCCGACCCGGCGTACGGCGCCAAGGTGGTGGCCGTTGGCGCCGACCGAGAGGGAATCGAAGCCCTGGCTCGCGCCGAGCGATCCGGGGTGCCGACGTTCGTTCGGGCCGTCAGTCAGTTCGAGACCCGCGACGGCTGGGATCGAGCCATCACCGACATCGTGGCCCGCTTCGATCCCGATCTGGTCGTGCTGGCCGGGTTCATGAAGCTGGTCGGTCCGCGGTTCTTGGCCGCCTTCCCGCATCGGGTCGTCAACACCCACCCGGCGCTCTCGCCGGCCTTTCCCGGGATGACCGGGCCGGCCGACGCTCTTGCCTATGGCGTCAAGGTCACCGGTTGCACGCTGTTCGTCGTCGACGACGGAGTGGATACCGGGCCGATCCTGGCGCAGGTCGCGGTGCCGGTCGCGGTCGACGACGACGCCCGGACGCTGCACGAGCGGATCAAGGTCGCGGAGCGGGAGATGCTCGTGGACAGCGTGGGCCGGATGGCTCGTGAAGGTTTCACCATCGACAACAGGAAAGTGCGGTTCGGCCGATGAGCAACCCCAACGATGACCTCGACCTCATCCCGATCCGGCGGGCCCTGGTCTCGGTCTACGACAAGGCCGGTCTCGAGGATCTGGTGCGCGGTCTGGCCGCTGCCGGTGTCGAACTGGTGTCGACGGGCGGCTCCGCTGCCCTGATCGAGGGATTGGGCCTGCCGGTCACGCGAGTGGAGGATCTCACCGGCTTCCCGGAGTGTCTCGACGGCCGGGTGAAGACCCTGCACCCCAAGGTCCATGCCGGGATCCTCGCCGATCGACGGCTGCCGGCCCACGTGGCGCAGTTGGCCGAGCTGGGTGTCGCCCCGTTCGACCTGGTGGTGTCCAACCTCTACCCGTTCACCCAGACAGTCACCTCGGGCGCCTCGGTCGACGAGTGCGTGGAGCAGATCGACATCGGTGGACCGTCGATGGTGCGTGCTGCGGCGAAGAACCACCCCTCGGTGGCCATCGTCACGTCGCCCGCCCACTACCCCGATGTGCTGACGGCGCTGGCGGCCGGCGGGTTCACGCTGGCCGCACGCAAGCGTCTGGCGACCGAGGCGTTCGTGCACACCGCGACCTACGACGTACATGTCGCGTCCTGGATGGGCAGCGTGCTCACCGACACGTCCGACGGCACCGGCTTCCCGGCCTGGATGGGTGGCACCTGGGACAAGGCCGCGGTCTTGAGGTACGGCGAGAACCCCCACCAGGCCGCGGCGCTCTACGACAACGGGTTCGGCACTGGCCTGGCCCAGGCGCAGCAGCTCCACGGCAAGGAGATGTCCTACAACAACTACGTCGACGCCGACGCGGCGCATCGGGCGGCGTACGACCAGGCCACTGCCGCCACCGACCTGCCCACCGTCGCCATCATCAAGCACGCCAACCCCTGCGGGATCGCGGTGGGTCGTGACGTCGCGGAGGCCCATCGCAAAGCCCACGCATGCGATCCGGTCTCGGCCTTCGGTGGCGTGATCGCGACCAATGCGGTGGTCACCGAAGAGCTGGCTCGCACCGTCGCCGACATCTTCACCGAAGTCATCGTCGCCCCAGGGTTCGACCCGGATGCGCTGAGTGTGCTGATGGCCAAGAAGAACGTGCGGCTGCTGGTCGCGGACCCGCCGCGCCGCGGCGGCGTGGAAATGCGGCCGATCTCGGGTGGACTCCTGGTGCAGCAACGCGACGCTTTGGACGCGCTCGGCCAGGACGACTCGGGCCGGCCCACGGGTGATGACCCCGCGCGCTGGCGACTGGTCGCGGGCGAGCCCGCCGACAAGGAGACACTGGCCGATCTGGAGTTCGCGTGGCGGGCGATCCGGGCCGTCAAGTCCAACGCGATCCTGCTTGCGCGCGATGGCGCGTCCGTGGGCATCGGGATGGGCCAGGTCAACCGGGTCGATAGCTGCCGGCTTGCCGTGTCTCGAGCCGGAGCAGAGCGGGCACGCGGTTCGGTCGCGGCCTCGGACGCCTTCTTCCCCTTTGCCGACGGCCCCGCGATCCTGATCGATGCCGGTGTGAAGGCGATCGTCGCTCCCGGTGGCTCGATCCGCGACGCCGAAGTCATCGCGGCGGCCCACGACGCGGGCATCACGACGTACTTCACCGGGACGCGGCACTTCTTCCACTAGCGCGTCACCTCCGTGTCGGCCGAGCTCACGGGCGGGTGACAAGATGTCGCCCGTGACTGCGAGGACGTTGGACGGGTCGGCCACTGCGGCGACGATCAAGGCCGAGTTGCGCGAGCGCGTGGCCGCGCTCCGAAGCCGAGGCATCACCCCCGGACTGGGAACCCTGCTGGTGGGCGACGATCCCGGCTCGCGGTGGTACGTCGCAGGCAAGCACAAGGACTGCGCGGAGGTCGGCATCGAGTCGATCCGCATCGACTTGCCGGAGGTGTCCGGTCAGGCCGAGATCGAAGCTGCGGTGGACTCGCTCAACGCCGACCCGGCCTGCACGGGTTACATCGTGCAGCTGCCGCTGCCGCGGGGCCGAGACGAGAACCGGGTGCTGGGTCTGATCGATCCGGCGAAGGATGCCGACGGCCTGCATCCCACCAACCTCGGATGGCTGGTGTTGGGCCACCCCGCCCCCCTGCCTTGTACGCCGTTCGGCATCGTCGAGCTCCTGCGCCGGCACGAGGTGCCGATCGCCGGCGCCGACGTCGTCGTCGTCGGACGAGGAGTCACCGTCGGGCGGCCACTGGGTCTGCTGCTCACTCGGCGTTCGGAGAACGCGACGGTGACCTTGTGTCACACGGGCACCGTCGATCTTGCCGCGCACGTGCGCACGGCCGACATCGTGGTGGCCGCTGCCGGCGTGCCGGGGATCATCACGGCCGACATGGTCAAGCCGGGCGCTGCGGTCCTCGACGTCGGAGTGTCACGGGTCGACGGAAAGATCGCGGGCGACGTGGCCGCCGACGTCTGGGACGTGGCCGGCTGGGTGTCGCCGAATCCCGGTGGAGTAGGCCCGATGACTCGAGCCATGCTGCTGTCGAACATCGTGTCGATAGCGGAGCAGCAAGCCGGCCGATGAGCGACGGTGCACCCGACGAGTCTGCGTCGGCCGACCCGCCGTCCCGACGGTTACTGCCGGCCAGACTGGGTGGGTTGGGTTACCTCGTCGTCCTAGCGGCGACGGCAGTCGGGCTCGTGATCGTCGCACTCGGACCGTGGCGCATCGGTGTGCGCGTGATCGCGGTGGCACTGGTGCTGGCCGGCTCCCTGCGGATCTTCTTGCCGGAGCCCCAGGCCGGGATGCTTGCGGTCCGGCACCGGTTCCTCGACGCGGGCGTCTTCATCACCGTCGGCGTCGCGATCGCGTTCTTGGCCTCCTCGATCCCCGAGCAACCCCTCTAGCTGTGTGCGACGGGCCTCAGATCAGGCCCAGCTCCGTCACGGCGGCCCGCTCCTCGGCCAGCTCGGCCGTCGAGGCGTCGATCCGGGCCCGGGAGAAGTCGTCGATCTCGAGACCCTGCACGATCGACCAGTCGCCCCCCGACGTCGTCACCGGGAACGAGGAGATCAGGCCTTCGGGCACGCCGTACGACCCGTCGGACACGACCGCCATCGACACCCAGTCGTCAGTCGCAGAGCCCAACAACCAGTCTCGGGCCGCGTCGATGGTGGCGGACGCGGCCCGAGACTGGTTGTTGGGCTCTGC
>JAKFXV010000094.1 GCA_021731205.1 Nocardioides sp.
GTTCGGCCTCGAACACCCGGCCACCGCCGACGGGAATGTCTCCGGTCGTGGTCAGCGCGTCGCCCTCGGCCCCAGCTTCCGCGCTCGGGGTCGGTTCGGAACCGGCATCGCTCGAGTTCGCGACCGACGGTTCGGCCTCCGGGGGTTCGGCCTCGGCCCCGCAGGCAGCCAGCACCGGTGCGCCCAGGCCGGCGGCCGCGACACCTTGCACTGCGCGTCGACGAGTCAACTTTGGATCGGTCATCTGCGTCCTCCTGTGAGCACCGGCGCCAGGAACCGCCCGGTGTGGCTGGCGGGATCCCCGGCCACCTGCTCAGGAGTGCCCTGAGCGACGACCTGCCCACCTCGGGAGCCGCCCTCGGGCCCCATATCCAGAATCCAATCGGCGGTCTTGATCACGTCGAGATTGTGTTCGATCACCAGCACAGTGTTGCCCTGGTCGACAAGTTTGCCGAGGACCAGCAGCAACTTGCGGATGTCCTCGAAGTGCAGGCCGGTCGTGGGTTCGTCGAGAACGTAGACCGTGCGACCGGTCGAGCGCTTCTGCAACTCGCTGGACAGCTTGACGCGTTGCGCCTCGCCGCCCGAAAGGGTGGTGGCCGGCTGCCCCAGGCGAACGTACCCGAGGCCCACCTCACATAGCGTCTTCATGTGGCGCGAGATCGCCGGAACGGCGGCGAAGAAGTCAGCCGCCTCTTCGATCGGCATGTCGAGGATCTCCGCGATGGTGCGCCCCTTGTAGTGCACCTCGAGCGTCTCACGGTTGTAGCGAGCGCCGTGGCAGACCTCGCAGGGGACGTAGACGTCGGGCAGGAAGTTCATCTCGATCTTGATCGTTCCGTCACCAGAACAGGCCTCGCACCGGCCGCCCTTGACGTTGAAGGAGAACCGACCCTGGAGATAGCCCCGCATCTTGGCCTCGGGCGTCGCGGCGAAGAGTTTGCGGATGTGGTCGAAGACCCCGGTATAGGTGGCCGGGTTGGAACGCGGGGTGCGCCCGATCGGCGACTGGTCCACGTGGATGACCTTGTCGACATGTTCGACGCCGGTGATCTTGGTGTGCCGGCCGGGCACGGCGCGTGAGTTGTAGATCTGCTTGGCCAACGAGGTGTAGAGGATGTCGTTGACAGGGTCGACTTCCCGGAGCCGCTGACGCCGGTGACCGCCACGAAGAGCCCCAGCGGGAAAGCAGCGGTGACATCGCGCAGGTTGTGTTCACGGGCACCGTGAACGGTCAGCTGGCGCGATTTCGTCGGCGGACGGCGCACGGCGGGGGTCGGAATCTGGCGTCGCCCCGAGAGGTACTGCCCGGTCAGCGAGTCACGATGCTTCAACAATCCCGTGACGCTGCCGGAGTGCACGACCTGGCCCCCGTGTTCGCCTGCGCCGGGGCCGATATCGACGACCCAGTCGGCGGTGCGGATCGTGTCCTCGTCGTGTTCGACGACGATCAGGGTGTTGCCGAGGTTGCGCAGCCTGAGCAGGGTTTCGATCAGCCGCTGGTTGTCGCGCTGGTGCAGGCCGATCGAGGGCTCGTCGAGCACATAGAGGACGCCGACCAGCCCGGCGCCGATCTGGGTGGCCAATCGGATTCGCTGCGCCTCCCCGCCGGACAAGGAGCCCGACGGTCGGTCGAGGGAGAGGTAGTCGAGGCCGACATCGAGCAGGAAGTTGAGTCGCTCGGCGATCTCTTTGACCACCCGCTCGGCGATCTGCCGCTCGCGCTCGGTGAGATCGAGGGTGGCCAAGAACTCTGCCGAGCCGTCGATCGACAACGCGCACACCTGCGCGATGTTGAGCGCGCCGAACGACGTGGAGGTGAGCGTCACCGCGGTCGAGACCGGCTTGAGCCGCGCGCCGGCGCAGGCCGGGCAGGGCACCTCGCGCATGAACCCCTCGAACCGATCCCGACTGGTGTCGGACTCGGCCTCGCGGTGCCGACGTTCGAGGTAGGTGCGCACGCCCTCGAAGTCGGCGTAGTAGGCACGTTCGCGGCCGTACCGGCTGGTGGTCACCACGTGCACCTTGGTCGGATGGCCGTCCAGCAGCGACGCTCGCGCCTTGGGGGTGAGCCGGTCCCACGGCGTGTTCAGGTCGAAGCCGAGCTCCTCGCCCAGGGCGTTCATCAACCTGAGGAAGTAGTCGGCCACGTGCGCGCCGCTCCACGGCTGGATCGCGCCCTCCCCGAGGGTCGCGCCCGGATCGGGGACGACCAGCTCGGGGTCGACCTCCATCCGGGTGCCGAGGCCATGACACTCGGGGCAGGCACCGAACGGGGAGTTGAACGAGAACGAGCGCGGCTCGAGCTCGTCGGTGTCGATCGGGTGCTCGTTGGGGCACGCCATCTTCTCCGAGAACCGCAGCTCTCGCTCCTGCTCGCCGACCGGATCGACGAAGTCGATGAGGACCACACCGCCTGCCAACGACAGCGCCGTCTCGATCGAGTCGGTGAGCCGGCGTTTGGCGGACGCCTTCACTGCCAGCCGATCGATGACGACCTCGATGGTGTGCTTCTGTTGCTTGTTGAGGCTCGGGGCTGCGTCGAGCGAGTGGATGTCACCGTCGATCCGCGCTCGGGAGAAGCCCTGGGACTGCAGTTGGCGGAACAGTTCGACGTATTCGCCCTTGCGGCCGCGGATCACCGGTGCGAGCACCTGGAACCTGCGCCCCTCCTCGAGCCCGAGGATTCGATCGACGATCTGCTGGGGGGTCTGGCGCTCGATCAGGCTGCCGCAGGTCGGGCAGTGGGGCCGACCCGCGCGGGCGTACAGCAGGCGGAGATAGTCGTAGACCTCGGTGATGGTGCCGACCGTGGAACGTGGGTTCTTCGATGTCGACTTCTGGTCGATCGAGACGGCCGGCGAGAGTCCCTCGATGAAATCGACGTCGGGCTTGTCCATTTGGCCGAGGAACTGGCGGGCGTACGCCGAGAGCGACTCGACGTAGCGACGCTGGCCCTCCGCGAAGATCGTGTCGAACGCCAGACTCGACTTGCCCGAACCCGACAGCCCGGTGAAGACGATCAGCGAATCTCGGGGCAGATCGAGTGAGACGTCCTTGAGGTTGTGCTCGCGCGCGCCGCGGATGATGAGCTGATCGGCCACGCGCTGTCCCCCTGATCCGGTGAGTCGTCTGATCCCTGTGGAAGGTCCTACCCTATCTGGCCGTTCGAACAATTGTTCGCAAGACGCCCGGGTGTCAAACAGGGTTCAATTGCACCATGACTACCCACGACGGGACACACCCCCTCGACACCGAACTCGAATCCACCTTGGCCGAACTGGAAGGTGCGACTCAGCGCTACCTCCGCACGATCGCGGGGCTGGAGGACTCCCGTTTCGCCGACGCGTCGGTGCTGCCCGGCTGGTCGGTCGCCCACGTCATCTCGCACGTGGCGTCGAACGCCACCGGCATCACCCGCGCCGTCCACGCCGCAATCGCCGGCGACCACCCGTGGGTCTATGAGAGCAACCAGAGCCGTGACGACGAGATCGCGGCCCGTGCCGACTGGCCGGTGCCCGACTTGCGGGCGCTCAACGCGAAGTCGACCGACGATCTGCGAGCCGCCTTCATCGGCTGCCCCGCCGACGTCATGCCCGTCCTGCTGCCTCGCACGATCGACGGCCCGGAGTGGTCGGTCGCGGATTGGGTGGGCGCGCGCTGGCGTGAGGTGGAGATCCACCACACCGACATGGGGGTCGGATACACCCACCACGACTGGAACGACGCCTTCGTGGACTACCTGTTGAGGGTGGCTGTGTTCGATCGCGAGCCCGAACACAGCCACCCTCAACAGGTAGTCCACGAAGGCGTCGTTCCAGTCGTGGTGGGTGT
>JAKFXV010000148.1 GCA_021731205.1 Nocardioides sp.
CCCCCCGTTGCGGCTCGAGATTCAGCACCACCGCGACCTTCGCCTCGGTCTTCTCCAGCGCCGCACGCAGGTCCGGCAACAGCAGATGCGGGATGACTGAGCTGAACCAGGATCCGGGTCCGAGGACGATCCAGTCGGCATCGGCGATGGCGGACAGGGCCTCGGGACAGGCGTAGGCAGCAGAGGCGGCCGTGGCGTCAGTGGGGAGCAGTTCGATGTCGACGATCCGCCCCGGAGTCGTGGCCACCTCCACCTGGCCGGTCACGGTATTCATGCCCTCGGGCTGGGCGGGATCGGCGCCTTGGACTCGCGCCCGGATGTCCATCGGCGTGGTCGACATCGGCAACACCCGCCCACGCGCGTTCAGCAGGCGGCCGATCCAATCCAGCCCCGACACCGGATCCCCGAGCAGTTCCCACAGGCCGACAAGAAGGATGTTGCCGACGACGTGTTCGTGCAGCTCGCCGGCACCTTGGAGACGGTGTTGGAGCACCTGTGCCCAGGTTCGACCCCACTCGTCGTCGCCGCACAAGGCCGCCAGCGCCATGCGCAGGTCGCCCGGCGGGAGCACGTCGAACTCCGCGCGCAGTCGCCCGGAGGAGCCCCCGTTGTCGGCCACCGTGACGACAGCGGTGAGGTTGCTCGTGACCCGCCTCAGCGCGGAGAGCGAGGCGTGCAGCCCGTGGCCGCCCCCGAAGGCGACCACCTGTGGATCGGTCATGTCACTCGCGTCCGAGGTCTCGGTGTTGGGCTCGGGCGTCGAGTCCCGACCGGCGCAGCCGCTCCGCGACCGCCTCGCTCATCGCCACGCTGCGGTGCTTTCCGCCGGTGCAGCCGATTGCGACCGTGACGTAGCGCTTGCCCTCGTTGAGGTATCCCACGCCGACCGACTCCAGCAGCGACACCCAGGCCGTGAGGAACTCCTCCGCCCCGGGGTGTCCGGTCACGAACTCGGCCACCGCGGGGTCGCGGCCGGTCAGGTCACGCAGCTCGGGCACCCAGAACGGGTTGGGCAAGAACCGCATGTCGGCCACGAAGTCGGCGTCGACCGGAATGCCGTACTTGAACCCGAAGCTCACCACGCTGATCTTCAGACTCGTCGTCGCGGGGCTTCCGAACGCTGCGGTCACCCGGTCGGTGAGCTGGTGCACGTTGAGGTGCGAGGTGTCGATGATCAGGTCGGCGTTGCCGCGAATCGCCCTCAGCGCTTCCCGCTCGCGGATGAGGCCGTCGAGCAGACGGCCGTCGCCCTGCAGCGGGTGCGGCCGGCGGGCGGCCTCCTGCCGGCGTACGAGCACATCGTCGTCGGCCTCCAAGAAGAGCAGGGTCGTGCGTCGTCCGGAGCCGCCGTGTTCGGGCGACGACATCGCGAGGTACGGCGGCAACTCGGCGAAGAACGAACCCGATCGCACATCGACAACCACCGCGATCGGTTGTGCTGTGCCTCGACCCTCGTCGACCAGCCGAACGATGTCGGGCACGAGGCTCGGCGGCAGGTTGTCGACCACGTAGTAGCCCAGGTCCTCGAGCTCCTTGGCCGCGGTGCTGCGCCCGGCTCCGGTCATGCCGGTGACCACGACGAGCTCACCTCTGGCTGACGGATCGTCCATCACTGCTCCTCGATCTCACCGGTGGCCGTGTTGAGGCTGACAGTCTTGCCGCGTTCGTCATGCACGGCGAGCACGTCCTTGATCGCGGCCGCGGTGGTCGGGCCGATGCCGGGCACCCTCGCGAGCTCCTCGACCGATGCCGCACGCAGCTTCCGTAGCGAGCCGAAGTGCGTGATCAGGGCTTTGCGTCGTACGTCGCCGAGCCCGGGCACCTCGTCCAGCAGGCTGTCCACCATGGTGCGCGACCTGCGGCCGCGGTGGTGCGTGATCGCGAATCGGTGCGCCTCGTCACGAATCCGTTGCAGGAGGTACAGCCCCTCGGAGGTGCGCGGGAGGATCACGGGGTCCTCGGTGTCGGGTAGCCAGACCTCCTCGAGCCGCTTGGCCAGGCCGCACAGAGCGATCCCGTCCAGACCGAGTGCCTGCAGCGCGCGATGGGCGGCGGCGACCTGTGGGGCGCCACCGTCGACGACGATCAGACCGGGTGCGTAGGCGAACTTGCGCGCTCGACCGGTCGTCGGGTCGATCAGCGCATCCTCCTCCAGGAGACGACGGAAGCGTCGGGTGATCACCTCGTGCATCGACGCAACGTCGTTCTGGCCGTCGACGCCCTTGATGATGAACCGCCGATAGTCACTCTTGCGGGCCAGCCCGTCCTCGAAGACCACCATCGACGCCACCACCTCGGTGCCCTGCAGATTGGACACGTCGAAGCACTCGATCCGCAGCGGCACCTCGTCGAGGCCGAGTGCCTCTTGGATCTCGGCCAAGGCCAGATTGCGGGTGGTCAGGTCGCTGGCTCGCTTGGTCTTGTGCAGCGCGAGCGACTGGCGCGCATTGGCGGCCACGGTGTCCATCAGGGCCCGCTTGTCACCACGCTGCGGGACCCGAACCACCACCCGGCCACCCCGAAGCTCGGTCAGCAACGCCTCGATCGTCGACAGGTCGGTGGGCAGGTCCGGGACGAGAACCTCGCGAGGAATGTTGTCGGCCTCCTCGCTATAGAGCTGGAGCAGGAAGTCTTCGACGAGGTCGGCGACTTCTGCCTCATCCACGCGGTCCGCCACCCAGCCGCGCTGGCCACGGACCCGGCCGCCGCGCACGTGGAAGACCTGGACGGCGACTTCGAGCGGGTCCTCGGCCAACGCGATCACATCGGCGTCCGTGCCGTCGCCGAGCACCACGGTCTGCTTCTCCAGCGCCTTGGTCAGCGCGGCGAGGTCGTCGCGCAGTCGGGCCGCCCGTTCGTAGTCCTGCTCGGCCGAGGCGGAGTACATCTCCGACTGAATCCGCTTGACGAAACTCGCCGTACGCCCAGCCATGAAGTCGCAGAAGTCGTCGACGATGGCGCGATGGTCGGCTTCGCTCACGGCCCCGATGCAGGGAGCAGCACACTTGTCGATGTAGCCGAGCAGGCAGGGACGGCCGACCTGTTGGGCCCGCTTGAACACGCCGTTGCTGCACGAGCGCATCGGGAAGACCCGCAACAGCAGGTCGACCGTCTCGCGGATCGCCCAGGCGTGGCTGTAGGGACCGAAGTAGCGGGTACCGCGCTTCTTGGATCCGCGCCCCACCAACACCCGTGGGAACTGCTCGTCGACGGTGACGGCAAGCCAGGGATAGGACTTGTCGTCTCGGTACTTCACGTTGAACCTGGGGTCGAACTCCTTGATCCAGGAGTACTCCAACTGCAGCGCTTCGACCTCGGTGGCGACCACGGTCCAGTCGACGGAAGCCGCGGTGCTGATCATGGTGGCCGTGCGCTGGTGCAGGCCGCCGACGTCTTGGAAGTACGACGACAACCGGGCCCGCAGGTTCTTGGCCTTGCCGACGTAGATGACCCGGCCCCGGGAGTCTCGGAACCGATAGACCCCCGGCCGGGTCGGAATGGAACCCGGCTCCGGGCGAAATCCTCGCCCGGGACGTCGCTCACTCACCCGACCAGCCTACGGCCGTCCGGGGACCCACCGACCGAACGCTGCGGCTCAGGACAACGAGATGCTGTCCCCCTCGACTGTGATCGCAACCTCGTTGAGCGAGGGCAGATTGGGGTCGGTCCCATTGGGCCCCACGGTGTTGGTGCCGTCACTGGCCGCGAACTCGGACTGGTGACAGCCGCCGCACTTGATCGTGTTGTCCGCAACCTCGGTGAAGATGCACGACTGGTGCGGACAGACCGCGACGTACGCCTTGAACTCACCCGCTGCCGGCTGGACCACCAC
>JAKFXV010000299.1 GCA_021731205.1 Nocardioides sp.
ACGACGCCCCAACGTCGAATGACCCAGGGACCCAGGAGCCTGCTGAACCCGCTTCAGCGTTGGCAGCTGATGCTGCGCCCGCGCCTGAGGCGACCGAGGCTTCCCCTGCAGCAGCGGACAGCGTCGTGGAGCAGGCCGCTGCGGAAGCTCCCGCCACCGATGGCGGCTACGGCGCGGACTCGGCTCTGCCGCTTGAGGACGGCTCCGCTCCGGAGGGTTACGACATCAAGGGCAACGCGGGCTCGATGAAGTTCCACGCGCCGACCAGCCCGTGGTACGGCCGCACCAAGGCCGAGGTCTGGTTCAAGACCGCCGCCGCCGCCGAAGCGGCCGGTTTCGTCAACGCCGAGCAGAAGGGCTGATCGAGATGGCTGGCTTTACCGCTGCCGACGTCAAGAAGCTTCGCGACATGACCGGCTCCGGAATGATGGATTGCAAGTTGGCGCTCGAAGAGGCCGGCGGCGACTTTGATCGCGCGGCCGACATCTTGCGCACCAAGGGGCAAGCCAAGATGGCGCAGCGAGCCGGCGAGCGGGAAGCGACCGCTGGTCTCGTGGCCCAGTCCGGTGGAGCGATGATCGAGCTCAATTGCGAGACCGACTTCGTCGCCAAGGGCGAGGACTTCATTGCCGTCGCACAGCAGATCGTCGAGGCCGTCGACGCGGCTGCGACGGGTGATCTGGAGAGCGTGAAGGCGCTGAGCCTGGGTTCCTCCACCGTCGGGCAGACCATCGACAACCTGGCCATCACGATCGGGGAGAAGATTCAGCTCGGCCGGGTGGCGTACTTCGACGGACCGGTCGTGTCGTACCTGCACAAGCGCGCCGCGGACCTGCCGCCCGCGATCGGCGTGCTGGTGGAGTTCACCGGCGACAACCTCGAGGCCGCTCGGGGAGCCGCGAAGCAGGTCGCTGCCATGCGGCCCCAGTTCCTGACTCGCGAACAGGTCCCTGCGGCGACGGTCGAGCACGAACGCGCGATCGCGGAAGCCACCTCGCGCGAGGAAGGCAAGCCCGAACAGGCCATCGCCAAGATCACCGAGGGACGGTTGAACGGCTTCTTCAAGGAAGTCGTGCTCCTCGAACAGCCCTCGGTCACGGAGAACAAGCGCACCGTGAAGGCCATCTTGGACGACGCGGGCGTGACGCTGACCCGATTCGCGCGGTTCGAGGTCGGGGCCTGATCCACTAGGGTTCTCGCGATTCGGTTTCCGTATTTCGCGCCGCCCGCGGCCAATCCTGGGGAGAGCCAGATGACCGGCTATCAACGCGTTCTGCTCAAACTCTCCGGTGAGGTCTTCGGTGGTGGGCACGTGGGGATCGACCCCGACGTCGTGCAGAAGCTCGCCCAGGAGATCGCCGCAGTGAGCGCGGCCGGGGTGCAGGTGGCCGTGGTGACTGGAGGAGGAAACTTCTTCCGCGGTGCCGAGTTGCAGCAGCGGGGCATGGATCGAGTTCGCGCGGACTACATGGGCATGCTCGGCATCGTGATGAACTGCTTGGCGCTGCAGGACTTCTTGGAGAAGCTGGGCGTGGAGACCCGTGTCCAGACGGCGATCACCATGGGTCAAGTGGCGGAGCCCTATATCCCCCGGAGGGCGATTCGGCACATGGAGAAGGGCCGAGTCGTCATCTTCGGGGCCGGGATGGGGATGCCCTTCTTCTCAACGGACACGGTTGCTGTCCAGCGGGCGCTGGAGAGCAAGTGCGACGTCGTCCTAGTGGCCAAGAGTGGCGTTGACGGTGTCTACTCCGCTGATCCGCGACGTGACCCGACCGCAACCAAGTTCGACACCTTGTCCTATGACGAGGCGATCTCGCAGGGGTTGCGGATCATGGACCAGACGGCGTTCGCATTGTGCGGCGAGAACAAGTTGCCGATGGTGGTTTTCGGGATGGAGCCGCAAGGCAACATCTTGCGGGTCGTGCAGGGTGAGAAGATTGGGACGCTTGTGAGTGCGGATGGTTGAGCGTGCGGCTCGCGAGCGGGCCAACCGTGGTCCTGCGTTTCCCTGGATGAGGAGAACCCCGTGATCAACGACATTCTCAACGAAGCCGACGACAAGATGACGAAGTCGGTCGAGGCGACGCGTGAGGAGTTCGCGACCATTCGCGCCGGCCGCGTGAATCCCAGCATGTTCAACAAGATCGTCGTTGACTATTACGGCTCGCCGACCCCGCTGCAGCAGCTGGCGTCGTTCACGGCATCGGAGGCGCGCATCATCTTGGTGTCGCCCTACGACGTGGGCGCGATGGCCGCGGTTGAGAAGGCGATTCGCGACTCCGATCTCGGAGTCAATCCAGCCAACGACGGTCGCGTGCTGCGCTGCGTGTTCCCCGAACTGACCGAAGAGCGCCGCAAGGAGTACATCAAGATCGCGAGGGCGAAGGCCGAGGATGGAAGGGTCGCCGTACGCAACATCCGACGGCACAGCAAGCAGCACCTGGATCGGATGGAGAAGGATGGGGACGTCGGCAAGGACGACGTGACGGGCGCCGAGAAGCGTCTGGACCTGCTGACCAAGAAGCACACCGACCAGATTGACGACACCTTGAAGGCCAAGGAAGCCGAACTGCTGGAGGTCTGAGGTGACCTCACCTCCCGGGGCGACGCCGCAAGCCCCTGCCGGATCTGCCGACAGACCGCACGGACGCGCTGGGCGGGATCTGCCCGCGGCGATCACCTCTGCCGTGGTGCTGCTCGGGAGCATTGCGGCGTCGCTGGTGCTGTGGAAGACGGCATTCATGGTGATCGTGGCCGTCTGTGTCGTGGTCGCGGTCTGGGAGCTGAGGCGCGGGTTCGCCACCAAGGGAATCGATCTTCCCGAGCAGCCGCTGATGGTGGGCGGGGTCGTGATGGTCGCGGTGGCCTACTTCTTCGGCGCCCCTGCGCTGGTCACGGCGACGGCGGTCACGGCGCTGGTGATCATGCTCTGGCTGCTACGGCGCGGCGTCGCCGGTTACGTTCTCAACGCCACCGCTGCTGTGTTCACCCTGGTCTACGTGCCGTTCCTGGGTTCGTTCGTCGCCCTCCTCCTGGCCGAGGGAGGATCGGTCGGCTTCGACCGCTTCGACGACGGGGTTCGTGGCATCGTGACCTTCATCTTGGTCACGATCGCCTCCGACATCGGTGGGTACGCCGCCGGCGTCACCTTGGGAAAGCATCCGATGGCGCCGGTGATCTCGCCCAAGAAGTCATGGGAAGGATTCGTAGGCTCCGCAGTCGCCTGTGTGGCGGTCGGCGTCGCGTCGGTTGTCTATCTCCTGGACGGCGCAGCCTGGGTGGGTGCCTTGCTGGGGCTGGTCACTGTGGTGATGGCAACGTTGGGCGACCTGTGCGAGTCGGTGATCAAGCGCGACCTCGGAATCAAGGACATGTCGACGGTGATCCCGGGGCACGGAGGGCTGATGGACCGGCTCGACTCCTTGTTGGCCACGATCGCCCCGATCTGGCTGTTGTTGCACTACTTGGTGTTCTGAGTGAAATGGTTGACGGCGAGGAGGAGAGCATCGTGAGCGAGGACACGGCGACTGACCTGGTCACAGACGACCCCGACTGGTGGCACCGCGACCACCCCACCTTCACTCCGATCATGGGCTTCTTCACCGGGTTGTTGTTCGTCTCACTCGTGCCGGCCGGGTTCCTCGGCGCCCTGAACGCCTTGTTCGACGACGAGGTAGCCCGCGATCTCTCCCCGCTGCTGGCGACGACCCTGGTGGTGCCGTTCGGCCTCGTCGTGTGGCGGCCCTCACGCAGATTCGGGCGCTACATGTTGTCGGGCATGGTGGTGACGGCCT
>JAKFXV010000295.1 GCA_021731205.1 Nocardioides sp.
AGCAAGGTGAGCGCAAGGATCGTGAACGGCAGCGTCGCGACCGCGTAGAAGCTGAAGATCGGTCGGTCGTCGAACCGGAACCACGGCAACCAGGTGGCTGCGGCCCCGATCACGGCCAGCCCACACCGCCAATCGCGCGCGCCGACCCAGGCGAACAGCGCATAGAGCAGCGCGATCGCTCCGCCCCACCACACGACCGGGTTGCCGATCAACAGCACCTGACGCAGGCAGTAGGACCCGGTCGGCGCCGTGCACCCCTGCTCGCCCGGTTGGATCCCGACTTGTGCGTCGGCTCCCACTGGCCGACTCAACAACAGCCAGCCGCGCGGATCCGAGGCGTAGTTGTGGGTCCGGTCGTTCAAGAAGTGGGTATGGAAGACCCAGACATCGCGGTGATAGTGCGCCAGGGAGCGCAGCGACTGGGTGACCTCGCCCAGTCCGGACGCATCGGGCTCGGTGGCCGTCGACCATTCCTGACCCCCGTCGAACCGGGTGTACTGCGTGTTGGACAGCGACTCCTCGTAGACCGCCGCGTTCGCCAGCCATCCGGTCCAGCTCACGGTGTAGACGAACGCGGCCACGAGCACCAGCTGGACCAATGACGTCAGTCCGTCGGCCACCGCCGAGCGACGTAGCGCCCGTCGTACGCCGAAGCTCCGGCGGGCCCCCGCACTCCACACCCAGACCAACAACCCGAAGCAGGCCAACGGGATCAGCGCGGTCCATTTCGTCCCGATGGCCAGCCCGAAACTCACCCCGCCGGCGACCAGCCATGGCCGGACCAGCGTCGCGCGGACCGGACCCCACTCGTCGGCCTCCCGGCGCGCGCCGGTCCCCTGGGCCATCGCGTTCGCGAGTCGGACCCGGAACCACTGCCGATCGGCGACCACGCAGTGCACACCGCAGACCAAGAACAAGGTGAGGAAGACGTCGAGCAGCGCCAATCGGGAGAGCACCAGGTGCAGCCCGTCGAGGCAGAGCAGCACACCGGCGACACAGCCGAGCAGCGTCGAGCCGGTGAGGCGACGCACCAGCCGGCACAACACGAGCACGGTCAGCGCGCCCGCGATCGCCGAGGCCACCCGCCAGCCGAACGGGTTCATGCCGAAGGCCTGCTCGCCGAGCGCGATCAGCCACTTGCCGACCTCGGGGTGCACGATGATCGTCGGGTCGTCGGTCCACAGGCCCGTGGTCTGCCCGGCCAGGATCTGGTCGTCGGCGCCCTCGGCGTACTTGCGGACGTAGCCGAAGTGCAGCATCGACCAGGCGTCCTTGGCGTAGTAGACCTCGTCGAAGGAGAAGTCGTGCGGCCGGCCGAGGCGCCACAGCCGCACGACCAGGGCCAGCACGGCGACGAGCCCGGGGCCGACCCAGCCCCACAGCCGGTCGACCGGCGGCGCGGCTAGCCGAACCCGCTCCGCCGCCAGGGGTACGCCGGCACCGGTTGCGGTCCGCGACAGGCCCATCTGCGGTGGGTCGACCGTCGTACTCACCAGAGGCACTCTACGCAGCCGCGGCGGCGATTCCGCCTGACACAATGGCCCGGTGCCCGGCGTCCTGGTCCTTGCCGCAACGCCGATCGGGCGGGTGGGCGATGCGTCGCCGAGACTGGCCGAAGAGCTCGCCACCGCCGATCTGATCGCCGCGGAGGACACCCGTCGACTGCGCCGGCTGTGCCGAGATCTCGGGGTCGAGCCGAGCGGGCGGATCACGTCCTACTTCGACGGCAACGAGGCCGCTCGGACGCCCGGGCTGATCCAGGAGCTGCGCGGCGGCGCTCGCGTGTTGCTGGTCACCGATGCGGGGATGCCGAGCGTGTCCGACCCCGGCTACCGGCTGGTCGCCGCGGCAGTCGCCGAGGGGCTCGCGGTGACCTCGGTCCCGGGGCCGTCCGCGGTGCTCACGGCGCTGGCAGTGTCGGGACTGCCGGTCGACCGGTTCTGCTTCGAGGGGTTCTTGCCGCGCAAGGCCGGAGAGCGAACTCGGCGGCTCGCCGCGCTGGCCGACGAACCTCGCACGATGGTCTTCTTCGAGGCCCCGCATCGGACCGAGAGCGCCCTAGCCGCGTTGGCCGAGTCGTTCGGACCCGAGCGGCACGGAGCCGTGTGCCGCGAGCTCACCAAGATCCACGAGGAAGTACGCCGAGGCACCCTCGCCGAGCTCGTCGAGTGGGCTGCGGGCGGAGTCCGCGGCGAGGTGACCCTCGTCGTGGCCGGGGCATCGGCTGGACCGGTCCTCGGCGCCGATCCCGACGACCTGCGTGCGGCCGTGACGGCCCTCGAGGCGCAGGGCGCCGACCGCAAGCAGGCCATCGCCGAGGTCGCCCGGCGCGCCGTACTCCCCAAGCGGCAGGTGTACGACGCCGTCCACCGGCCCGCCGACGGAGGCGCGGATGAGTGAGTCGACGCGAGCCCAACGCCCGCCCGCGCCAGAGCCGCTGCCACATCCGGTGGTCGACAACCACTGCCACCTCGACATCAGCCGAGGCCGCGAACCACGCCCACCCGAGCCGGCGACCGTCGCGGCCGCCATCGCCCAGGCCGCAGCCGTCAACGTCACCCGGATCGTCCAGGTCGGCTGCGACCTTCCGGGTGCCCGCTGGGCCGTGGCCGTTGCCAAACAGCACCCCGAGCTCGTCGCGGCGGTGGCGCTGCACCCCAACGAAGTCCCGGGCCTCGCGGCTCGTGGGCAGCTCGAGGCGGCGTGGACGGAAATCGAAGCCCTAGCCGCGGATCCGGTCGTGCGGGCCGTGGGGGAGACCGGCCTCGACCACTACCGCACCCGCGAAGCCGGGTGGGCCCTCCAGGCCGAGAGCTTCGCCTGGCATGTCGACCTGGCCAAACGGCTCGATCGAACGCTGATGATCCACGACCGCGACGCGCATCGCGAGATCCTCGACGTGCTCGACGCAGAAGGGGTGCCCGAGCGTTGGGTGATGCACTGCTTCTCCGGCGACGCCGAGTTCGCCCGAGCCTGCCTCGACCGCGGCGCGCACCTGAGCTTCTCGGGCACCGTGACCTTCGGCAATGCCCACGAGCTGCGCGAGGCGCTGGTGGCCACTCCGCAGGACAGGCTGCTGGTCGAGACCGACGCACCGTACCTCACTCCGCACCCGCACCGCGGCGCCGACAACGCGTCGTACCTCATCCCGCTGACGATGCGGCTGATGGCCGACGTCCGGTCCGAGGATCTAGGCGTGCTCTGCGCGGCGGTCGACGCGAACACCGACCGGGCCTACGGGGGGTCCTGGTAACCCTGAGCAGTGGCCGATACGGGTTGTTACCTGTGGTGCAGGAGTTGTGCGCTCAGCGGCGGATCGCTACCGTGTCGAGACTGTGAGCCGGGTAACGGGTGCCTGGGACGACGACCGACGGAGCATCGTGCCGAGAGAACCGTGGCTGGCCGCACGCGCAGTTGACGCGCGCCGCGCCCTCGCTCGCCTGGTCGCCGGCCGACCGACACGGGGCGCGACGACCTGGGTGGCCGGGGTGCTCGCCCTGACCCTGGTGTTGAGCGCCTACACCTTCGGCGCGCTCACCAAGTCGGTCACGCTGACCCTCGACGGCACCGACCAGACCGTACGCGCCCATGGCGACACCGTCGCGGACGTGCTTGCGGGCGCCGACATCTCCTTGGGTGCTCACGACCTGGTTGCGCCGGCGCTCGACGCACCCGTCGCCGACGGCACCCGGATCAGCGTCCGCTTCGGGCGCCCCTTCGAGGTCCGCGTCGACGGCGAGTCCACGACGTACTGGGTGCACTCGACCACTGC
>JAKFXV010000095.1 GCA_021731205.1 Nocardioides sp.
GCACCGCCCCGCCGTGCCACTGTGCCGCCGCAGCGGGGCCAGATCGAGCCCACGCCAGGCCGACTAGGCTGCTGCGGTGAGTGCATCTCCCAGTCCGGCGCCTACTCACGAGGTCGAGCCCGAACCCTGGCCCGCGCCCCGGGCAGCCAGCCCCCTCGAGCTGACCGTGTCGTTGCCCGGAAGCAAGTCGCTGACCAATCGGGCCCTCGTGCTCGGCGCGCTCGCCGACACTCCCAGCGTCGTACGACGTGCGCTGCGCTCACGCGACACGCTGCTGATGGCTCGCGCTCTCACCAGTCTCGGCTCCCACGTGAACACGGCCGACGCCGATTGGACGGTTACCCCCGGCCCGATGGCGCACGATGCCGAGATCGATTGCGGGCTCGCCGGCACCGTGATGCGGTTCGTGCCACCGATCGCCGCTCTGTCCACGGGCCGAATCGACTTCGATGGTGATCCGCACATGCGCGAGCGACCCGTCGGGCCCATGCTCGCGGCGCTGGCGGCGTTGGGCGTGCGAGTGGACCCGCCTGCGGCCCGATTGCCGTTCACAGTGGTCGGCTCGGGCTCGGTGCCGGGCGGTTCGGTGCAGATCGACGCATCCTCGTCGTCGCAGTTCGTGTCGGCGATCCTGCTGACCGGCGCTCGCTTCGACCGCGGTGTCGAGGTGACCCACCACGGGCCGACGGTGCCGTCGGCACCGCACATCGCGATGACGCTGGCCATGCTTCGGGAGCGTGGCGTCTCCGTCGACGCGACGTCGGATCGCTGGTGCGTTGCCCCGGGACCTGTGCCCGCGATCGACTCGGTGATCGAGCCCGATCTCTCCAACGCCGCGCCGTTCCTGGCGTTGGCACTGGTGTCCGGCGGCAGCGTCCTGGTGCCGGACTGGCCCGGCGACACCACCCAGCCCGGCGATGCACTGCGCGACATCCTGGCCGCCATGGGGGCCGAGGTGTCTGTGGATGACGCAGGCCTCCTTGTTCGCGGTGGCCCGACGATCCAGGGGGTTGACCTGGACTTGCACGACCTGGGCGAACTGACTCCCGCGATAGCGGCTCTGTGTGCTCTCGCAGCCTCGCCGTCGAGACTGCGAGGTATTGCCCACATCCGCGGTCACGAGACCGACCGGATCGCGGCTCTCGCCGCCGAGCTGGCGGCTCTGGGGGCGCGAGTCGAGGAGCACCCCGACGGCCTGACGATTCGGCCCGGCCGCCTGCATGGGGGACTCTGGCGGACCTACGCCGACCATCGGATGGCACACGCGGGAGTGATTCTCGGAGCGGCCGTGGACGGCGTACTCATCGAGGACATCGCAACGACCGGCAAGACCTTTCCCGACTTCGCAGCCACCTGGGCCGGACTCTGGTGAACAGTCGCCGCTTCGACGAGCACGACCAGGAGCACTACGAGCGGCCGAGGCGTCGCACCCGCCCGCGCACCAAGGAGCGACCGGAGTACGCCGACGCGGTCGAAGGCGTCGTCGTGACCGTCGACCGCGGCCGCCTCACGGTGCTGGTGGGCGAGACCCGGGTGCTCGCGGTCAAAGCGCGTCCGCTGGGGCGCAAGGGCGTCGTGGTGGGAGATCGGGTGCGTGTTGTGGGCGACGTCTCGGGTCGGCAGGGGACCCTTGCTCGCGTGGTGGAGGTGCAGCCGCGCACCACCGTGCTCCGGCGGACCGCCGACGACGACGACCCGGTCGAGCGCATCATCGTCGCCAACGCCACCCAGCTTGTCGTGGTGGTCGCGCTCGCTGATCCCGAGCCCCGGCCCGGGCTGATCGATCGGGCCCTCGTGGCAGCCTACGACGCCGGGTTGCGGCCGCTGCTGTGCCTCACCAAGGCAGATCTCGCCGATCCGGAATCCCTGCTGAGCTCCTATCGGGCGCTCGGGGCGCCGTGGGTCGTCACCCAGCGGGGTGGGAACCTCGAGGAGCTACGACGCGAGCTCGGCGGCCACGTCAGCGTGCTGCTCGGTCACAGCGGCGTCGGCAAGTCCACCTTGGTGAACGCCTTGGTGCCGGCTGCCGAACGGGCCGTCGGCATCGTCAACGCGGTGACCGGCCGCGGTCGGCACACCTCGACGTCGGCCCTGATGCTCCGACTGCCTCCCGACGCAAACTCGGCCGCCGGTTGGATCATCGACACCCCTGGGATCCGCTCCTTCGGGCTCGCGCACGTCGCGGCAGAAGGGCTGATCGAGAAGTTCCACGACCTCGATGAACTGACCGAGGAGTGTCCCCGCGGCTGCGGTCATTCGGCAGCCGACCCGGAGTGTGGGCTCGACGAGGCGCTGGCGGCCGGGCTGGCCGACGGTGAACGGATTGCCTCGTTCCGGCGGCTGCTCGAGGCCCTCAGCGCGCCGGCGTACTAACTGCCCCAGACGGCGGTTGCTCCGCTGTGACCTGCCTGCACGCTCAGCGCGAGCACGGCGATGGCCGCGACGATCAGGGCCAGCTCGAGCACCCGGTCCGGCATCCCGCCATGGTGCGGGCGCGCTCCGCGACCAGACACCAACCCGCTCGCGCCCCCCAGCCGCCAAGCAGCGACGGCGACCACGGCGCCGTACGCGAACAGCACGTTGCGCAGCCGCTCTCCGGCGTCGATGTGCGTGTCGACGGTCTCGAGCTTCTTGAGCGCTTCTCTCGCGTCGAGCAGTGCGTCGCCGCTCAACGCGGCGACGAAACCGGTGCCCACCGCGATCAGCGCACAACCCACCAGCGGAGCCCGCAACGCCCAACGCCAGCGCGGTACGACGGCGTAGGCGAGCCCGAGCAGGGCCGCCAGCGGAGCGAACACGACCACGGCATGGACGATCAGGGGGTGCAGCGGGAGGCCTGCTATTTCCATGTCGACCACCTTAGTAACCGCCAGGTGCGGGTCAGCAACCTCCAGCGAACCGTGCTCGGAGGCGGGTCACTGGGTGGCCTCCACGAATTCGGACGTCCACGCAATAGCGTGAACGCATGGCAGCTGGCGCCGACGACACCCCTGGTCCGGACTACACCGACGACCTACGGCTGGCCCACGTCCTTGCTGACGATGCAGACTCGCTGAGCGAGGCGCGCTTCAAGGCTCTCGATCTGCACGTCATGAACAAGCCCGACCTGACCCCGGTCACCGACGCCGACGAGGCAGTCGAGGAGGCCATCCGGCGCACCCTGTCACGGGCCCGCTCGCGCGATGCCGTGCTCGGAGAGGAGACCGGTGCCACCGGTCACAGCCAGCGCCAATGGGTCATCGATCCGATCGACGGCACCAAGAACTTCGTCCGCGGAGTGCCGGTGTGGGCGACGCTGATCGCGCTGATCGTCGATGGCGAGGTGGTCCTCGGCGTGGTGTCGGCTCCGATGCTGCAGCGCCGCTGGTGGGCGGCCAAGGGTCACGGCGCCTGGACCGGCCGGTCTCTACTGAAGGCGACGCGCTGCCAGGTCTCCGACGTACGACGCCTCGAGGACGCGTCGTTCTCCTATTCGTCACTACACGGTTGGGACGAGCGCGGTCAGCTCGAAGAGTTCCTTGCGCTGCAGCGCCGCTGCTGGCGCACCCGGGCCTACGGCGATTTCTGGTCCTACATGCTCGTGGCCGAAGGTGCGGTGGATCTCGCCGCGGAACCCGAGTTGCATGTCTATGACATGGCCGCGCTGGACATCATCGTGCGTGAGGCGGGCGGCCGTTTCACCGGGCTCGACGGGAACGACGGGCCCTTCGGGCACAGCGCACTCGCCAGCAACGGTCATCTTCACGATGCGGCCC
>JAKFXV010000190.1 GCA_021731205.1 Nocardioides sp.
GTGAAGGGCACCTACGCGGAGACGCAACGGCTGATGGCCAATCTCGAGCAGATCCCGCGGGCGTTCTTGATCACCTCGGTCTCGTTGACCGGCGGTCAGTCCGCCGAAGAGTTCACGACGACCATCACCGGTGACATGTTCTTGATGCCACCGGTTGTCGACCCCGATGACTTGACGGACGCTGCTGAGAAGAACTGAGCGCGCACTACCGACGAGAAGAGAGCATCGTGACGACGGGGTCGACCTCGCCCGGTCCCTCCGGGAGCCAGTCGGAGCCGGGGTGGCAGCACCTCGCGCGACTCAGCGCCGAGTTGGTCGGTTTGGCCGACGAGGCAAACATCCTGCGCGTCGCCCTGCGCGATCTGGGCGGGCTGTTCCCGTGGGAGCGGGCCGAGATCATGCTCTATCCGGCGGGTGATCGGCCGGGCCTCGTGGCGCGGTTCGAAGTCGGCCCCAGCGGTGAGTATCTGCGGCTGGCCGAAGACTTCATCGACGGCCTCGGTGGCGGACTCGATGTGGAGCTCGACGAGGGGCTCGACGTGCCGTTGTCGGGGCCCAGCGGGCCGATCGGGCTCTTGCGCGTGGAGCACGGGCACGAGCCGCCAGACCAGAACGCCGTGCAGCTGGTCTTGGCCTTCGCGCTCGTGGTCAGCAGCGCGGTCAACGCCGTACGCACCCTGGAGTCCGAACGCCGCCAGGTCGAGGACACCTACCAATGGGCGATGGTCGACAAACTCACCACCCTCGGCAGCCGGACCCTGCTCGTCGAGCGCGGCGACGAAGCGCTGCGCAATGCCCGGACCGAGGGGCTCACCGCAGCACTCCTGCTGTTCGACGTCGATGACTTCAAGCGGATCAACGACACCCTCGGCCACCAGGCGGGGGACCGGGTGCTCGCCGAGGTGGGTCTGCGCATCCGGCGCGGGGTTCGGGCCGGCGACATCGCCGTCCGGCTCGGCGGCGACGAGTTCGCCGTGCTGACCGGACACCTCAAGAGTCCACCCGACGCCGAGGCCATGGCGAGCCGACTGCTCGCGGAGCTCGCCCCGCCGATCGCCGTGGACGACGTCGAGCTCGAGGTCCGATCCTCGGTCGGCATCGCCGTCTACGGCGAAGACGGCGACACCATCGACGACCTAATCCGGGCCGCCGACCTTGCGATGTACGCCGCCAAGGGCCTCGGCCCCGGCCGGTGGCAGCGGTACAGCCCCAGCTCGCGGGCGCTCGCCCTGCGCTGGTCGACGTTGGCCGAAGACCTGCTGCGCGGCGAACTCGATGACCAGCTGGTCTTGCACTACCAACCCCAGGTCGACGCGTGGAGCGGGAGCGTGGTCGGTTTCGAGGCACTGGCCCGGTGGGACCACCCTCAGCTCGGGCTGCTTGGCCCGAGCGAGTTCGTCTCCCTCGCCGAGCGGGCCGGGTTGATGAGCCGACTTACCCGCTCGGTGTTGACCAGCGCCCTGGCCGATCAAGCAGCATTGCAGGAGTTGGCGCCCGGGAGTTCGCTCTCGGTCAACATCTCGGCTCGCAACCTGCTCGGCCGAGGACTCGTCAACGACCTGTCGCGAACCCTCGCCGACCACAACGTCCCGCCCGAACACCTCACCCTCGAGGTGACCGAACCGGCCCCGGGCATCTCGCCCGGCGCGACCGACACGCTGACCGGACTCGTGAAGCTGGGCTGCCGGGTGAGCGTCAGTGAGTTCGGCACCGGCCGATCCTCGTTGATGGCCCTCAGCCGCTACGAAGGTATTCGCGAGCTCAAGTTGCACTCCGGGCTGGTGACCGAGATCTTGCGAGATCCCTCGGCGGAGCGGCTGGTCCGAGCAATCATCGGAACAGCCCACGCCCTGGACGTGCGGGTGGTCGCCGAAGGCGTCGAGTCCAGTGCGATCGTGACTCGGCTTCGTGAGCTGGGGTGCGACGTCTTGCAGGGGTTCCGCGTTCATCCACCGGTGGACTTGGACGGCATACGCGAATGGATCGCGGCCTGGCCGGCACAGCGCGACGAACGCCTCGCCGTCCTCACGACCGATCGTTCCTGACCCTTCGCAACCGCCGCGACGCGCCGGGCGCGATTGCCCCGCAGACTCAAGGAACGGCAGGGTCGCGCCGATACGATCAGTACCAATTCCGCCTTGCCGAGGGGCTGCATCATGCGACATGTCAAGCGTGCCGATTCCGAAGAGACCACCGAGCAGCTAGCGACCGGGGAACACGCCACTCGCGAACCCTTCACCGGGGACGACTCAACCGTGACCGTGGCGACGGGGGCGGAGGACACCCCGCCCGGGACCCCCGATCCGGCCGCGCGCGAACGCGTGATCTTGGCGCTGCTCGCTGCGGCGTGCGGCGGCGTCACGTTCGTGTACGCCGAGCAGATGCTGGAGCTGATCGCCCCAACCACCGAGTTCACAGCACTGCTGCGCGCAGGCATGGCCATCGGAGTGACGATGGTGGTGTTGGCGCTCACCGTGCTGGGCAAGTCCGCCGTCGCCGCCCGCGCTGCGAAGGCCACACACGCGAACGACTCTGGCGACTCGAACGAGGGGTCCGCTGCCGAGCCCACTCGGGCGAGCAGGCCCGACGAGTTCGAGGAGGCCAGCGAACGCTTCGGCTCGCCGGTCGAGCCATTGACCAGCTCCACGGGGGGCGCGCACGTCGCCGGCGGCAACCTGGCGCCGGTGAATGTTGAGTCGGACGAGCGCTTCTCCGAATCGTTGGTCGAGACCACGATGGAGCGGCCGCTGGTGAGTCACGAGTCGGTCGAGCACGCTGTGGCCGAGGGCGATGCGCCGACCATCCGCTCCCTCAAGGCGCAGATCCGCTCGCTCGAGGAGTCGTTGTTCAGACAGTCGGCCAAGGAGGCGGGTCCGGCCCAGCCGCTGCCCGAGGTTCACGGCGCAGCCACGCGCGACGAGGTCACCCGCGAGGTGTTGGAACGGGTGCGGACCACCATTCGTGGATTGCGGGTGCGCATGGACGGCGACCCCGGTGCGGCCGAGGTGCTGGCTCGGGTCGATGCGGCCGTCGCGCGGCTGGCTGAAACCGGCTTCTACCTTCGTCCGGCGCTGCCCGAGACCGGACACGAGTCGTTCGATCTTGAGGCGGTCGTCGAGGGTTCCGACGCCAGCCTTGCCGCTCAGCCCGATCTCGAGACGGCTGTCGCGAGCGTGTCGGTTGCCGAGCTGCCGGCGGTGCACGTGCCGGCCGTGGACCTGCCCGTCATGGACCCCGCCATGGACGTGCCGGTGACCGATCTGCCGGTGATCGATCTGCCAGGGACCGAGGCGGGGTTGGTGCAACCGCCGCCGCTCGAGCAGCCGGTCGTCTACGAGGTCGACGTCGAGGTCGCCGCGGTTGCTCCGCGCGAGGAGCACCTGCCGGAGGCACCCGCGATGCCCCGTGATCAGCGAGGCTTGGCCGAGCGGCTGGCCTCCGAAGCGGCGGCCGTCGAGGCGGCTGCGGCGGAGAGTGCCGCTGCGGCGCAGACGCAGACCGCCGTCCTGACCGTCGATCCCGACGTGGTCCTTCCCGTACCCGCCGGCCCGCCGGCGCCACCCATCCAACGAGGACGCCGCTGGGGTCGGCGTACTCCGAGCAGCTGAATCGACCGTGCCCACCGACCATTACCTGCTGCAAGCCAGCGTCACCGCGCAGCGCGCGCGCTACATCGAGTTGTCCCGCACCTACGCCGATGCGGGCGAGGGGCGC
>JAKFXV010000191.1 GCA_021731205.1 Nocardioides sp.
AGAGCTGGCCCGCACCAGTGAGCGCCTGCGTGAGTCAAGAGAGCGGGAGGTGCGCTTGGAAGAGTCACGGCGGGAGCTGGTCTCGTGGGTGTCCCACGACCTGCGGACTCCGCTGGCCGGACTGCGTGCCATGACCGAGGCCCTCGAGGACGGGATTGCCGAGGACCCCGCCCGCTACCGACGGCAGATCAGGGCCGAGGTCGACCGGATGGTGCGGATGGTCGACGACCTCTTCGAACTCTCCCGCATCCACGCCGGCGTACTCCGGCTGTCGCTGCAGCCCGTCGCGCTCGGTGACATCGTGAGCGAAGCGATCGCCGGCGCCGACCCGGTGGCCCGGGCCAACCAGGTGCGTCTGGGCGGGCGAGTTGAGGAGGGCATCTGGGTCACGGCAGATCCAGGGGAGCTGTCTCGGGTGGTCTCGAACCTCTTGATGAACGCCATCCGGCACACGCCCGCCGACGGGGTCGTCGAAGTGCACGGCCAGTCGGTCGACGGTGGAGTCGAGCTCTCGGTCACCGATGGCTGCGGCGGCCTTTCGACCGGCGACATGGAGCGAGTCTTCGACGTGGCCTGGCAGGGAAGTGCGGCACGCACCCCACCGGAGGCCGGCCCGGTCGCGGGCGCGGGGCTGGGTCTTGCGATCGTCAAGGGCATCGTCGAGGCCCACCGTGGACGTGTGGACGTGACGAACGTGGCGCCCGGATGCCAGTTCGTCGTGCACCTGCCCACCTGACCGGGCCGCTCGATCGGCGTGTCGCCTCGCTCGAACACGTGTTCGGCCTAGATTGGTCCACGTACGTCGCACGGGTCGAGTTCTCCACACGGTGACGCAGGGTCTCCTGACGTTGTCGGTGCCTCGGTCTAGCGTCGCCGAACAGACAGCGTGACCTAGGTGAGCCACGAAGGTGGGCTACGGATGGAGAAACCATGAGTGACCGCGAGAAGGCCCTCGACTCGGCCCTGGCAAACATCGAGCGCCAGTTCGGCAAGGGCTCGGTGATGCGGCTGGGCGATGACACCCGCGCCCCACTGGAAGTGATCCCGACCGGCGCCATCTCCTTGGATGTGGCCCTCGGCATCGGCGGCCTGCCGCGCGGCAGAGTCGTGGAGATCTATGGCCCGGAGTCCTCCGGCAAGACCACCGTCGCTCTGCATGCCGTTGCCAATGCCCAGGCCGCCGGGGGCATCGTCGCCTTCATCGACGCCGAGCATGCGCTCGACCCGGACTACGCCGCCGCGCTCGGAGTCGACACCGACGCCCTGTTGGTCTCTCAACCCGACTCTGGTGAGCAGGCGTTGGAGATTGCCGACATGCTCGTGCGTTCCGGGGCGCTCGACCTGATCGTGATCGACTCCGTCGCCGCGCTGGTCCCACGCGCCGAGATCGAGGGCGAGATGGGCGATAGCCACATGGGCCTGCAGGCGCGCTTGATGAGCCAGGCCCTGCGCAAGATGACCGGTGCGCTCAACAACTCCGGCACCACCGCGATCTTCATCAACCAGCTCCGCGAAAAGATCGGTGTGATGTTCGGATGTTTCTCATACGGGAGCCGGGTGCTCTTGGCGGACGGGACCAGTGAGAAGATCGGCAAGATCGTCAACCAGAAGCAGCCGGTCGAGGTGCTGTCCTACGACCCGGAGACGGACGAGATCGTCCCCCGCAAGGTGGTCAACTGGTTCGACAACGGCAGTGCAGACCACTTCTTGCAGTTCACGGTCGAGAAGTCGAGTGGCAACGGACGGTCGCAGTTCGGCGTCACCGAGAACCACCTCATCAGAACTCCCGGAGGCTGGTGCTCTGCTGGTGAGTTGCTCGCTGGCGACCGGGTGATGTCCAAGGAACTGCATCGGTTGAGTGGACAGCAGTGGCAGGTGGTCCTCGGCTCGCTCATGGGTGATGGGAATCTGTCGCCGAACCTGCGGGGCCGCAACGGCGTGCGCTTCCGGCTCGGACACGGTGCACGGCAGACCGACTACCTGGACTGGAAAGTGGCTCTCCTCGGCAACATCCCGGTGTCGCGACGCACCGGTACATCGGGCGCCGTGTTCGCAGATTTCACACCATTGCCGGAGCTCGGAGAGCTGCAGCGAACCGTCTATCTCGTGCCTGGCAAGAAGACCATCACCGATGAGTTCCTCAAGGCGCTGACGCCGCTCGCGCTGGCCGTGTGGTTCATGGACGACGGATCTTTCACACTGCGGTCGAAAGGCCTCCAAGAGGACACTGCGGGAGGCTCCGGTCGGGTGGCCTTCTGCATCGAAGCGATGACTGTCGGCTCGCGTGATCGGCTGGTCGACTATCTGCAGGACGTGCATGGGCTGGCGTGCTCTTGGCAGACCGTTGGAGCCAGCAGGAAGGCTGTGCTGACGTTCACCACCGCCTCGTCACGGCAGTTCTTGGAGTTGGTTGCGCCCTATGTCCACCCGAGCATGGACTACAAACTTCTCGACGGCCTGCGTGGACGATTCGGTGTGACGCCCGAGTTCGTCGAACCGATCGCACGGCTGGTGCCGTCTCGCGTCCTCGACATCCACCGGAAGCCGCCGACTCGATCGATGCGCAAGTTCGATATCGAAGTGGAGGGCAACCACAACTACTTCGTCGACGGAGTGATGGTCCATAACTCGCCCGAAACGACGACCGGTGGCCGGGCGCTGAAGTTCTATGCGTCGGTCCGACTCGATGTGCGCCGGATCGAGACGCTCAAGGACGGCACCGACATGGTCGGCAACCGCACCCGGGTCAAAGTCGTCAAGAACAAGGTGGCTCCGCCGTTCAAGCAGGCCGAGTTCGACATCATGTACGGCCATGGCATCAGCCGTGAGGGTGGCCTGATCGATGTCGGCGTGGAGTCCGGTCTGGTCCGGAAGGCCGGCGCTTGGTACACCTACGAGGGCGATCAGCTCGGCCAGGGCAAGGAGAACGCCCGCACCTTCCTCAAGGACAACCCCGATCTGGCCAACGAACTGGAGAAGAAGATCCTCGAGAAGCTCGGCGTCGGCCCCCAGGTCGACGCTCAGGCCCAGCCGGAGACCAAGGCAGCCGAGCCATCCGAGCCACGTGGTGTCAGCGACTTCTGACGCGGACCCTGAGGCGGTCGCACGCAAGATCCTGCTCGACCAACTGACCGGCAGAGCGCGGACTCGACATGAGCTCGCTGGCAAGCTGGCCGACCGCAACGTGCCGGTGGTCATTGCAGAACGGCTGCTGGACCGGTTCGTCGAACTCGGGCTCATCGACGATCTGGCGTTCGCGCGGATGTGGGTGCGCGGGCGCCAGGCGACCAAGGGACTGACTCGTCGAGTGTTGGCCATGGAGTTGCGCACCAAGGGCGTCGCCGACGAGCTGATCGCCGAAGCCCTTGATGAGGTGGACGCCGCAGCTGAGGAGGTCGCGGCGAGGGCCTTGGTCCGCAAACGGCTGCCGGCCCTGGCTCGCTTCGACAACGAGACCGCACAGCGCCGACTGATCGGCCAACTGGCGCGCAAGGGGTATTCGCTCGGCCTTGCCGCACGCATCGTGCACGAGGAGATGATGTCCTCATGACGACCCCTACCACCTCTCAAGCGCTCCGGCTGACCCCAGGCCCAGTCGACTTGGAGGCGATCCCGACCGATGCGGCGCCCGGATTCGACGGCTCGAAGGCGGACGGCGAGGAGGCCCTGGCCGCGATCGGTCCCGAACTCGCCGAACTGCAAGAACGGC
>JAKFXV010000140.1 GCA_021731205.1 Nocardioides sp.
CCCTGCCCAGGCCGACCGCGAGCCGCAAGCTTGTCGGCCACCGCCGCGAAGGTCTCGAAGGTGCCCTGGAGGATCCCCTGGGTGCCGATGTAGATCCAGGAGCCGGCGGTCATCTGGCCGTACATCGTCAGCCCGAGGTCCTCGAGCCGGCGGAACTCCTCCCAGTTCGCCCAGTCGCCGACCAGATTGGAATTGGCGATCAAGACCCGCGGCGCCCACTCGTGGGTGCGCATCACACCGACCGGCTTGCCCGACTGGACCAGCATCGTCTCGTCGTCCTTGAGGGTGCGCAGGGTCGCCACCAGGGCGTCGTACGCCTCCCAGGAGCGGGCGGCCTTGCCGGTGCCGCCGTACACGACCAGGTCCTCGGGTCGCTCGGCGTTCTCCGGGTCGAGGTTGTTCATCAGCATCCGCAGCGGCGCCTCGGTCTGCCACGAGCCGCAGCTGAGCTCGGAGCCGGTCGGCGCTTGGATCGGGTTTCGAGACGGGCGCTGCGCGCCCTCCTCAACCAACGGAACGTTCATGCGAGGGCTCCAATCGTGTCGTTCACGGCATCGAGTACGCCGCCGGAGCGAACGCACCCCAGCGCCGCTTCGATCTCGGGGGACAACTCCCGGTCCGGGCCCGGACCTGGTACGCCGCCGCGGCGCAGCACGCCGATCACGGCCTGCGACGCGGGAGCCGGTGCCAGGGGCGCACGGAGTTCCAGGCCACGGGCTGCGGTCATCAGCTCGATCGCGACGACGCGGGCGAGCCCGTCCACACAACGCCTCAGCTTGCGGGCGGCCGACCACCCCATCGACACATGGTCCTCCTGCATGGCCGAGGAGGGGATCGAGTCGACCGAGGCCGGAGCGGCCAGCCGCTTGAGCTCGGAGACGACCGCTGCCTGGGTGTACTGCGCGATCATCAGCCCGCTGTCCACGCCGGGGTCGTGGGCCAGGAACGGCGGCAGCCCGTGGCTGCGGGACGTGTCCAGGAACCGGTCGGTGCGGCGCTCGCTGATCGAAGCGACATCGGCCGCGACGATCGCGAGGAAGTCCAAGACGTAGGCCACCGGAGCACCGTGGAAGTTTCCGTTGGACTCGACCCGGCCGTCCGCGAGCACGACCGGGTTGTCGATCGCGCTGGCCAGCTCGCGCGCTGCCACCTGCGCGGCGTACTCCACCGTGTCGCGCGCCGCCCCGTGCACCTGTGGCGAACAGCGCAGCGAGTAGGCGTCCTGAACGCGGTTGCAGTCCGGGCCGCGATGGGAGGCCACAACGCCGGAGTCGGCCAGGATCGCGGCCAGGTTGCGCGCGGACAGGGCCTGCCCGGGGTGCGGCCGAATCGTCTGCAGCTCGGGGGCGAACACCCGGTCGGTGCCCAGCTGCCCCTCGACCGACATGGCGGCCGCGACGTCGGCGACCTGCAGCAGTGCCCGAAGATCGGTGATGGCCAGCACCAGCATGCCCAGCATTCCGTCGGTGCCGTTGATCAGGGCGAGCCCCTCCTTGGCGGCGAGCTCAACGGGCCGTAGCCCGGCCGCGGCCAACGCGTCGGCGGCCGGCAGCAAGCGGCCGGTGGCATCGCGGACCTGTCCTTCTCCCATCAGCGCCAGCGCACAGTGCGCCAGCGGCGCCAGGTCGCCCGAGCACCCGAGCGACCCGAACTCCCGCACCACCGGCGTGATGCCGTGTGTCAACAGACCCGCGAGCAGTTCGGCGGTCTCCCGTCGTACGCCCGTGTGCCCCGTTGCCAGCGTGGAGAGGCGCAGCAGCATGAGCGCCCGGATGACCTCACGCTCGACCTCGGGCCCAGACCCCGCCGCGTGCGAGCGCACCAGCGACTTCTGCAGCTGGGTGCGCAGCTCGGTGGGGATGTGCCGGGTGGCCAGGGCGCCGAACCCGGTCGAGATGCCGTACGCCGGCTGCTCGGCCGCCGCCAGCCGCTCCACAACCGCGCGGGCCGAGTCGATCGCGGTCACGGCCTCGGGCGTCAAGGCGACCCCAGCTACCCCCCGAGCGACGTCGACGACGTCGGCGAAGGACACCGGCCCGGTCCCGACCTGAACAGTTCTCGACATGCCCCCATTGCACCTCTTGGGGGCGCGTCGGGCCAGGTAGCCGGGTGCGTGACAGTCTTGTATCCGAGACAACTTGCCTAGGAGGCGACGCGCAACGGAGGGAAGTACAGGTCCGCGGGGTAGGACCGAGTGCCGACGGGATCGGGCGGCGCGCCGCTGGGTGGACCTGCACCGTGAAGTGAGTCGAAGGCTTCCTTGGCCTGGTTGCAGAACTCGCAAAGACCCTGCCCGTTGTCGAAGCTGGTTTCGCCGCCCCGCGCGACGGGCAGCACATGGTCGATGTGCCGGATCGGTGCGTCGCAATGGGCCGTTCGGCAGGTCTGGTCGCGCAGGGTGATCAGCTTGGCCAGCTGAGGCGGGAAGAGACGAGCCCTGGAATCCATCGCCACGAGTTGTCCCGACTCAGGATGGGTGTAGAGGCGCCGCACCCAGGTCCGGGAGCCGCCGACCACCGACGCGGCAGCGAGGCCACGGGCGACCTCGGCCGGAATCGGGCCGTATCCCTGGAGAACGGCCGGCTCAGAGTCGCTCGCCAGCAGCGTGCGGTCGGTCATCACCAGGTTGAGCTCGACCGGAACGTCGGGTGCCGAGGCCTGCCCGGTCAGTCGCTCGACGAGGGTGTCTGCCATCAGCTGGCCGCGACCACGGGGGTCACCGGTCGCCCGCGCCGAGTCCGCGTTCTTCACCAGGGCGGCGTACGCCGCCACACCCTGCGCCACAGGCAGCAGTGCCGTCAGCCAGACCATCGTGTCGGGTGCCGGACGGACCGAGACCCGACGCTCGTTGACGGCGTACGCCGCGCGGGCGACGACGACCTTGGGGTCGGTGCGGTAGGCAGCTGTCTTGACCGCAGCCTCCAACCGTCGATTGCCCAGACCGGCCACCGACTCGGCGTCCGCGCACACCGCGCGATCCACGTGAGCCCGGTCCTCGGGATCGAGGCAGGCAGTCTCACGCACGACGATCGCGGCTCGGTATTCGCTGAGATGACCGGACTGCAAAGCGGCGAAGGTGAGCGGCAGATCCGCGGTCAGCGTGCGTGCCGAGCGCAGGAACACCCGGGCTGAATGAGGAGACTCCCGACGAGCCTCGCCAAGCCGGATTGCGATTCGAGCCTCGACCTGACGGCGACGACGCCTCACGCTGTCTAGGCCGTCGGATGCACCGGCCCCCGCCCCGGATTCCGCTTCGGACACCTGGGAAGCCGCGAAGTCGACCGCAAGCTCGGCCTGCGCCGCGGCAGCCGCCGACTTGAGTCCTTCAAGGGCGCGGATGCGCCGAAGCCGCTCGTCGTCATTCAGGCTTTGCGCGGGCCGCGACAAGGCCCTACTCCAAACGTCGATGTCGAGGCCGTCAACCGTCCTGCCCGGCGGCACAGACGGCCCTGCAGGATCGATGACCCCGAGTTGTTCGAACATGTGTTCGATTATTCCACTGCGCGCCGCGCCCGTCAAGCACTTGCGCTAGGTTCCACGACAACGGGATTCCAGCGTTCCAATCGCATCCGTGGAGGTGCCGCCATGGCCACGAGCCCCAAGACCCTCCTCCCCGAGGGGGCTGACGATGTCGGAGCGCTGGACAAGGCCGAGCACCCCGAGCACTACAAACGCGACGGCCGCCTCAAGGCCGTCGCGTTTGTAG
>JAKFXV010000141.1 GCA_021731205.1 Nocardioides sp.
CCATCACGATGGCGATGTGTCCCGGCACCAACTCCCGGGGTAGGTCGGGTGGCCGCGCTCCACTGGGATGCGGGAGCGGAGCCCGGACCGGTCGATTCACGCGCCGATCTCAACGCGATCCTGCTCACCGGCATCCCCGAGGGTGTGGTTCCGGGGTTCCAGAACTACACCGGGTCGACCGAGGCGGACATGCTGCGCCTCAACGTTGCGGTGCCACCGACGGCGAGCCCGAATCCACTCGGTCTGGTCGCGGGCGACGCGGCCGGGTTCCCCAACGGTCGGCGGGTCTTCGACGACGTCGTGACGGTGGAGTTGCGTGCCGTCGCCGGCCTCACCATCCCGTTGGTGGATCCGTCGTTCACGCCCGATGGGGCGACGTCGGCGATCGCCGACGGGACGTCGAACACCAACGGTGACTACCTCGACGCGTTCCCCTACCTGGGAACGCCGTTGGGTGGCTATCAGGCCCAGCCGGGCACCGGCGCAGCCTGAGGATCCGACCGTGACCGAGACACCATCGGAGGACCCGCGTCCGGCGTACCTGGACGAGAATCCGTACGCCGGACAAGGACCGGTGCTGCTCGAGATCGGTGAGGACTCGGGGGCGCTCATCGTGAGCGCCCCCGTGGACCTCATCGGACGCGAGATCGAGATCCATCCGTTCGGGGCCACGCCCCAGCACGACCCTGATCATCCACACGATCATCCACACGATCATCACCACGACCCTCACCACGACCCTCACCGTGATCATCACCACGGTCATGCTCATGCGCATCGGCACCGGGCGCCGCATGTCGCGGTCATCCCCCGAGAGCTGCCGAACGGGTCGACCGGACAGTTCGCCGTCTTCCCGGATCTCGATCCGGGGCCTTACACGCTGTGGCTACTGCCCGACGGGCCGTCCATCGGGGTAGCCGTCGCCGCCGGCGCGATCACCGAAGCAGAATGGCCCCCCGCCTGACGCTCGTCGTACCCGCTGCAGTTTCACCATGGGCAGGTGTTGAAGTGTCACTTCCCCAGGGTTGTACGCCGTGGGAAGTGCGGTTCGACCTGCACCACATGATGAAGCGACGTCAGCGCGATAGCGTGACGGCCGTGATCGTCGTGAGCAGGTTCCGCGTCGCCGAGGCGGAGGCGGAGGCGTTCCGTGACCACGCCGAACTGGCCCACGCGACGCTCGCGGCGTGTGCCGGCTATCTCCGGGGCACCGTGGGTCGCAACGTCGACGACCCGCAACTGTGGAGCATCGTCACGTGGTGGGAGAACGTCGGCAGCTATCGCCGAGCGCTGTCGTCGTACGACGTGAAACTGCACGCGGTGCCGTTGCTCAGCCAGGCCGTCGACGAGCCCAGTGCGTACGAGACCGTGCTGCCCGGTGTCGAACTCAACGTCGACCGCGCCCGCTCGTTAGACTGACGCCCCGCTCAACCCCGCCGTTCCCGACCGAGCTTCTGGGAGTCCCATCCGTGGCCAAGCCGCCCGCCTCTGCCCTCGACAATGTCGTCTCGCTGTGCAAACGCCGCGGCTTCGTCTACCCCTGCGGCGAGATCTACGGCGGCACCCGGTCCGCCTGGGACTACGGCCCGCTCGGGGTCGAGTTGAAGGAGAACGTGAAGCGGCAGTGGTGGCGAGCCATGGTGACCGCGCGCGAGGACGTTGTGGGATTGGACTCGAGCGTGATCCTCCCCAAGCGCACATGGGAGGCCAGCGGGCACGTGGGCACCTTCTCCGACCCACTCACCGAGTGTCTGTCGTGCCACAAGCGGTTCCGCGCCGACCACATGCAAGAGGACTACGCAGCCAAGAAGCAGATCGCCGACCCCGACGGCGTCGAGTTGGCGCTGCTGGCCTGCCCGAACTGCGGCACCCGTGGGCAGTGGACCGAGCCCAAGGCCTTCAACATGATGCTCAAGACCTATCTCGGGGTGATCGAGGACGACTCAGGTCTGCACTACCTGCGGCCCGAGACCGCGCAGGGCATCTTCTTGAACTTCCAGAACGTCGTCGTGTCGAGCCGCAAGAAGCCGCCCTTCGGCATCGCCCAGGTCGGCAAGTCCTTCCGCAACGAGATCACGCCGGGCAACTTCATCTTCCGCACCCGTGAGTTCGAGCAGATGGAGATGGAGTTCTTCGTCAAGCCAGGCGAGGACGAGGAGTGGCACCGCTACTGGATCGAGGAGCGCACCCGCTGGTACGTCGACCTCGGCATCAACCCGGACAACCTGCGGCACTACGAGCATCCGCTGGAGAAGCTGTCTCACTACTCCAAGGGCACGACCGACATCGAGTACCGCTTCGGCTTCTCCGGGCGTGACTTCGAGGAGCTTGAGGGCATCGCCAACCGGACCGACTTCGACCTGACCCAGCACAGCGAGTTCTCCGGGCAGGACTTGTCCTACTTCGATCAGGCCAGCGACGAGCGCTACATGCCGTACGTCATCGAACCGGCAGCGGGGCTCACGCGGAGCTTCATGGCCTTCCTGGTCGACGCATACTCCGAGGACGAGGCGCCGAACACCAAGGGCGGCGTGGACAAGCGAGTGGTGCTGCGTCTGGACAAGCGGCTCGCGCCGGTCAAGGTCGCGGTGTTGCCACTGTCGCGCAACGCCGACCTCTCGCCGAAGGCGCGCGACCTGGCCGCAGAGCTTCGCACGCACTGGAACGTCGAGTTCGACGACTCGGGCGCGATCGGCCGGCGCTATCGCCGCCAGGACGAGATCGGCACGCCGTACTGCGTGACCGTCGACTTCGACACCTTGGACGACCACGCGGTCACCGTGCGCGAGCGCGACTCGATGGCTCAGGTCCGGGTCGGCTTGGACGGAGTGGTGCCGTACTTCGCCGAGCGGCTTCTCGGCTGCTGACCTCACGGGCAGGCGTGTGGACCTGGTGCAGTCGGGCAGAATGCACGACATGACGGCCCAGCGAGCACGCCAGCGCGGCCGGCTGGCCTGCCTGGTCTGGGCCATGGTCTCGAGCGTCGCGCTCGCCGGTTGCTCGAGCGATCCGCTCACCGAATCCACCCCGCCGCCCGCGCCGACTGCGTCGATCACCGCCGAGCCCACACCAAGCGCGACACCCCCCGCGCCCTACCTCTCGGTTCCGGCGGGCGTCGAACTGACCCAGCCGGGAGCCGCCCTTCAGGTGGGTGACCGTGCGACCGTCGCCTGGGAGCTCCCCAAACTCAAGCCGAACGGCAAGACGGAGCGGGAGAACCGCGTGGCGGCCGTCACGATCCGCGTGGACGCGATCGAATCGGCGAAGCTGAAGGTCTTCAAGGATTGGCGCCTCAACAAGCGCGCTCGCAAGTCCAACCCCTTCTTCGTGCGGGCCAAGGTCGTCAACGTTGGCGCGACCGATCTGAGCGGCGAGAAGCTTCCCTTCTACATCGTCGACGGGACGAACACCCTGATCCGTCCGTCAACGTTCGAGGGAGACTTCAAGCCCTGCCCGAGCGTCGTGTTGCCCAAGAAGTTCAAGCCGGGGGAGAAGTTCACGTTGTGCAACGTCTATCTCGCGCCCGACAGCGGGCGCCTGACGGCCGTCAGCTTCCGCCCGACCGAACAGTTCAACCCGATCACCTGGACCGGAGCGATCGCGGCGTACGTGTCCGACAAGAAGAAGAAGAAATCAGGCAACACGCCGTGATCGCGTCGGAGAGCCGGCTGCGTCCCCAGCAGCTCAACCTCGGCCCGCTGACCG
>JAKFXV010000139.1 GCA_021731205.1 Nocardioides sp.
GTTGAACCCCCATTGAGATACGGAACCGGTGGCGCCCCCGTGGCCACAGCCGTTACCTGACAGTGAACGTCATGGCTGGCGCCGAGGTCAATGGCCCGGGCGGGCCGCTGCGCCAGGTCGTTTCGGACCATTTTCGGCTGGGTGACGGAAATTTCGAGGCGAGTAGGCCCCGTGGGACTCGAACCCACAACCAACGGATTAAAAGTCCGCTGCTCTGACCAATTGAGCTAGGGGCCCTGGGCCCGCCGGACGGTGGATCGAGGCCGGCCACAGGCAGCGACCAGTATGGCGTAGCCGTCGGCGCCGTCGGCCATCGGCGCAGTGGCCCAACCGTTAGCCCAAACGGGTTGTCGCCGGCACCGGGGCAGATGATGATGGCCGGGTGGGGAGAGAGCGTGAAGTGTTCCCTGCGCCGGTGGTCGCGACGTACGGCGCAACCAGTTCGACGGCGCCCTTGGTCGTGCTGCTGCACGGCCGGGGCTCTCACGAGCGCAACATCGTGACGCTCGCCCCGCACCTGCCACACGGCCCGGCGTACGCCGCGCTCCGCGGCCCGATTCCGGACGGCGACGGGTTCGCATGGTTCGCCAACCGGGGCATCGGCCGTCCCGTGGCGGAGTCCTTGGAGGACACCATGGTCTGGTTCCGGGACTGGCTGGCGGTGGTGGCGCCGAGGCGGCGCCGGGTCTACCTGGTGGGTTTCAGCGGCGGGGGAGCCTTTGCCGGCGGAGTACTGCTGGATCGACCGAGCACGATCGCCGGCTGCGCCATCATCGGCGCCACATTGCCCTTCGACGCCGGCGTGCCCGTCGAGCCGGGCCGACTTGCAGGTGCCCGAGTGTTCCTGGCCCACGGCGAGCGAGACGCCGTGATCCCGAGCGAGCTTCTCTCGCGCACTTGGTCCTACCTGGTCGAAGAGTCCGGCGCGGCGCTCACGACCTGGCGGGATCCGGGAGGTCACGAGATCACGGTGGAAACTCAGCAGCGATTGGCGGCCTGGTTGTCCCACGCGTTGGTTCGTCGTCGCTGAGCACGACTTGCTACAGTGTGAGCGCAACAGGTGCAAGTTCTAGCAGGTCTACGCCCGCGGAGTTTGTGATCCAACGGCGTTCTTTCTTCGTGAACCACTCACGCAAGTCGGAGCGACGGATGTCACCAGCATCTGATGTGGGGCGATCGAGGTGATTGCCCCTACGCACCGATTGAGGAGTATCGAGCAATGGCTCAAGGCACCGTGAAGTGGTTCAACGCCGAGAAGGGTTTCGGCTTCATCGCCCAGGAGGACGGCGGCGACGACGTCTTCGTTCACTACTCGGCGATTCAGACCCAGGGCTACAAGTCCTTGGACGAGAACCAGAAGGTCGAGTTCGACGTGACCCAGGGACCCAAGGGTCCCCAGGCCGAGAACGTGCGTCCCGTCTGATCAAGCAAGTCGAAGTGGCCGTCATCCCCTGGGGTGGCGGCCACTTCCGTTTGGTGGGCCGAAAATGGTCCGGTCGGATCAGCGACTGACGACCACCGGCGAGGCACACTAGAGTCACGAGCAACACGCAGCCACTTGTGGAGGGAGGTTTCGGGTGCACGATCAGTTCGATGTGACCCTCGAGGACCTCGACCTCCTCGGGGAGGTCGAGTTGACCACCAACTTGATCATCGCCGCGAGCGAGAGCGATCGCCCGTTCACCATCGCGGAGATCGACGCACTGCTCGGGATCGCGACCGACCCGGCCTAAGGGCTTGATACCCCTGTGGGGTATCCTGTGCCAGTGACCACTCCCGAGCACCAACACGGCTACATCCACCGCAAGGACGACTACCTCAAACGTCTGCGTCGTATCGAGGGCCAGACCCGCGGCATCCAGCGGATGGTGGAGGAGGAGAAGTACTGCATCGACATCCTCACCCAGGTCGCGGCCGTCACGAAGGCCCTCCATGCGGTGTCGATCGGACTCCTTGAAGAGCACATGAACCATTGCATCGTCGACGCCGCGCGCGAGAACGACGACGAACAAGCCCGTGCCAAAGTGACCGAGGCCGTCGAGGCGGTCGCTCGCCTGGTGCGGTCCTGACGCCGCCCCAACGGAGAGAGCACGACATGACTGAATCAGCCAAGAGTTCCTGGACCGGCACCGTGACCGGCATGACCTGCGGCCACTGCGTAGCCTCGGTCTCCGAGGAGTTGTCCGCACTCCCGGGCGTTGAGAGCGTTGACGTGGTTCTCGACACCGGATCGGTGACCGTGGTGAGCGCCGAGCCGCTGGATCCCGACACCGTCGCCGGCGCGGTCCGCGAAGCCGGCTACGCGCTCGCGTGAGCGACTGCCGATGACCACCACTCCTCAGGACCACCGCACCGAGTCGGCGTACGCCGACGTCGAGCTCGACATCTCCGGCATGACCTGTGCGTCCTGCGCCAACCGCATCGAGCGCAAGCTCAACAAGCTCGACGGGGTGACGGCCACCGTGAACTACGCCACCGAGACGGCGCGGGTGCACGTTCCCGAGGTGGTGGACCCGCAGACCCTCCTCGATACTGTGGCTGCCGCGGGCTACTCGGCTCGGCTGCACTCGCCCGAACGCGCCGACCCGTCCCCGGAGGGTTGGCTGTATCGCCGGCTGGTGGTCTCCGCCGTCCTGTCGGTGCCGGTCGTCGCCTTGTCGATGGTCCCGGCCTGGCAGTTCAGCGGCTGGCAGTGGCTGGCGCTCGCGTTGGCGACCCCGGTCGTCGGGTGGGGTGCGTGGCCCTTCCATCAGGCGGCCGCGGTCAACTTGCGACATGGCTCGACGACGATGGACACCTTGGTGTCGGTGGGCGTGCTGGCGGCGTACGGCTGGTCGCTGGTGGCACTGTTCTTCGGCACCGCAGGCGCCCTCGGCGCCCAGCACGACCTGCACCTGACGGTGGAGCGCGGGTCTGGTCTGGGCAACATCTACCTCGAGGCGGCGGCCGGCGTGACGACGTTCCTGTTGGCCGGCAGGTGGTTGGAGCACCGCGCCAAGCGTCAGGCAGGAGCGGCCTTCCGGGCGCTGCTCGAGCTCGGCGCCAAGGAAGTGACCGTGCTGACCGACAGCGGTGCGGGTCCGGTGGAGACCCTCGCTCCGGTTGAGTCGTTGCGAGTGGGTGACCGCTTCGTCGTACGGCCAGGGGAGAAGGTGGCGACCGACGGCGTCGTCGTCGACGGCGGCTCGGCGGTCGATCTGTCTGTGCTCACCGGAGAGCCGGTGCCGGTCGACGTGGGACCCGGTGCCGCCGTGGTCGGCGCGAGCCTGAACGTCGGCGGCCACCTGGTCGTGCGGGCCACCCGGGTCGGCGCGGACACTCAGCTGGCTCAGCTCGCGAGGCTGGTGGAGCGGGCGCAGCACGGCAAGGCCCAGGTGCAACGCCTGGCGGATCGGGTGTCTGCCGTGTTCGTGCCTGTCGTGATCGTGCTCGCACTGCTCACTCTGGCCGTCTGGCTGGCCCTGGGAAACGGGGTCGGCGCTGCCTTCGGTGCCGCGGTCGCCGTCTTGATCATCGCGTGCCCGTGCGCGCTCGGCCTGGCGACGCCGACTGCGCTGCTGGTCGGCACCGGCCGCGGGGCGCAACTCGGCATCGTGATCAAGGGGCCCGAAGTCTTGGAGTCCACTCGCCGCGTCGACACGGTCGTTCTCGATAAGACCGGAACGGTCACCACCGGGCGGATGTCCCTGGTCGTGT
>JAKFXV010000234.1 GCA_021731205.1 Nocardioides sp.
GGGTGGGGTCGCCAATCTGCAGGGCAAGACCCACCCCGGGTTGATCGTGCGCAGTGCGAAAACGGGAGATCTGTGGATGATCCCGGCGACGGCCAGCAGTTTTGGAACTCCACGATTCCTGGCCGAGGACTTCTCGGGCTACGACCTGATCGGCTAGCCGGTTCCCATGTCGCCCACCGATGGCTCTGGGGAGTCGGTGTAGGGGTAGTCCAGCATGAACGCCTCGAGGCCGGCACCACTGAGCTCGGAGCAGTACTGCCAGACCCCCACCTGTTCCCCGGTGGCGTCGTCGCCCGTCCCGCCCACGGACCAGTGCGTGAACGCAACGTGTTGCCCGTCCGGGAACGCCGCGCCATCATCGGCCAGCCAGGGCGCGGCCTTGAACTTCAGTCGGAAGTTGTCGGTGCCGCGGAACTTGCTCGCGAGGCCGCGCAGGTCGTCCATGGCTGCCTCGTCGTCAGCGATGGTCTCGTCGTACCACAAGATGGTGAAGCCATGCTCCATGTTGTGCACGAGCCGACCCAGCGGGGGACGGTCGGCGGTGGTGTAGAGCTTGCGCTCAAGTCCCTCCCACACGTCGTAGTGCTGGCCGAAGGCCGGGGGGGAGTCGGCGTAGGCGATCGGCGTCGGCTCTTGCACGTGGTCGGAGCCGCCGGTCGCCGGCTTGGTGATGACCTCGCCGCACACCGAGGCCGGAGCGCCGATGTCGGCGAGATCCATATCGTTGAACTGAGCCAGGTCGTAGCGGTTCTTCAACGGTCCGTAGGCTGCCGCGCCCACGATCAAGATCGCGATCAGGCAGCACACCCCGACGATCATGAAGTTGCGGCGTCGGTCGGCGTTCCTTCGCTGTGACCGCATGGATTCGAGGACGGCGCGGCGGTCGGACTTGTCTTGCTTGGCCACAGTTCTCTCTCTTGCTTCCCGTCGAGGGCTCCGGGCGGAGTTCGCTGGTGAGTCTACGGAGTCGTGCGAACCAAGGTGACGCACCCCGCTGGGGTGACGGCAGCGCCGCTGGCCTCAGCATCCGCGAGCCAGCCATGGGCGTAGGCGACCAACCCTACGAGGGCCCGCGTCGTGGCCGCGACGGTCGGATCGGCTGGCAGACGAAGCGTCAGCATCTCGTTGCCCCGCACGACCAGCACGATCGCGGGGATCACCTCCTCGAGGGCGGCAGCCAACTCCCCGGCGTCCGCCGGTCCGGCGAAGCCGGCGAGGTCGCTTGGGTTCGCAGCGACCGCTCGCAACACGGCCTCGCGGGCGCCGAAGCCGAACAGATCCTCGCGGGGCGACCGGTTGAGCGCGTTCGCTTGAGCCCCCCTGGCTCCGGCGACACAGACCAGATCGGCTCTGCCCCGGATCCGCATGATCGGTCTGCGCTCGGTCTTTCCAGACGCCAGCTCGGCAGCGGCGCACAGCTCGTCGGCCACGCATGGCAAGGTCCGTTCCAAGGTGTTCCCGTAGCCGTCCGGACGTCCGGAGTGGGCCTGGGTGAGAACGAGCCCGGCCGCGCCGATGGCGATCTGCGTCTGACCGATGCGCCACGCTCGCCCTGCGGTGTCGGAGATCAGTACGCCGATTGTTGCCCCGATCCGGCGATGCACCTCGAGCCGGATGCGCTCGGCGCTTGCGTCGGGGTCCCTCGGCAACAGAGCATGGCTGCCGCTCGCGACGTTCGAGGTGTCGATTCCGGCCATGGCATGGGTGATGCCGAGGCGACTGCGAACGATCGGGACCGAGCCGGCGCGGGCCACCGGGCGCCGAGTCTCATCGGCCACCGATGAGGCCACCGGACCTTGCACCACCCGCCCCTCGGCCTTGCTCACCACCTTGCTCGCGATCACGACGATGTCGCCGGTGACGGGTTCGAGATGAGCCAGGACCAGTGTGGCGAGATCCGCGCCGCCGGCGATCTCGCCGATCCCGTCCGGCGCCCACACCTCCACGGTGGCGGCCATCAGCTGACCAGCTCGAGTGCGCTGAGAACCATCGAGACGGTGGCGTCGGGGCTGGTCATCAGCAGGGGTACGGAGGCGGACTTCAGGCCGATCTGAGCCAGCTGGGAGACCGCCGAGACGTCTTGGGTGTCGACCAGCCAGCCGTCGAGCAGCCCGCCGTTCGCGCGGGCGCCGTAGTGTGCTCCGACGCCGGCGGCCGTGACCTCCACACCGATGCTCGGCAACAACTGTCGGGCCATGCCCCTGACATGGTCCCCGGCGATGATGGGGGAGAGTCCCACGATGGGAGCTCGGGCGGCGCCGAGTGCCGTGCGGATCCCGGGAACCGCCAAGATCGGGCCGATCGAGACCACGGGGTTCGACGGCGGGACAAAGATCACGTCGGCGTCGGCGATCGCTTCCAGCACACCGGGGGCCGGGGTGGCGTCCTCGACGCCGATGAAGGCGACCGCACGTGCCGCCATTTCGGCGCGCAGCCGCACCCAGTACTCCTGGAAGTGCACGACGCGCTGTCCACTCGGCGAGTCCGCGTCGGCGATGGCGATATGCGTCTCGACCCGGTCGTCGCTCATCGGCAAGATCGTGACCCCAGGTTGCCAGCGCGCGCACAAGGCGGCCGTGACGTCGCTCAGGCCGAAACCGCTGTGCAGCATCTGGGTACGGACCAGATGCGTGGCCAGGTCTCGGTCGCCGAGGCCGAACCAGGTGCCGGTGACGCCGTAGGCCGCGAGTTCCTCCGCCGCCTGCCAACTCTCCTCGCGTCGCCCCCAGCCTCGGTCGGGATCGATGCCGTCGCCGAGGGAGTACATCACGGTGTCGAGGTCGGGGCAGATCTTCAGCCCGTGCAGCCACAGATCGTCGGCGGTGTTGACGATGGCGGTGAGCCGAGGCTCAGCGGCGGCGCCGTGCTGGCCGGGGAGCAAGCCTTCGCGGGCCGCGCGGCGCAAACCGGTGAGGAAACGAGCCCCACCCAGGCCGCCCGACAGAACCACGAAATGCGTCATGGGCTTAGCGTAGGAGCCCCACCTCGGTCGGATTATATCAGATCCGGTCTTGACTTTCGGTGTACGACAGGCATGTAATTCCACTAGTGTGTCTTTCCCGAGGGTCGAAGGGGCGAATTGCCGTGAGAGAACTGTTTCTTCTCGAAGCAGACGCCGAGGAGTTGGGTTGGCAGGACCGTGCCCTGTGCGCGCAGACCGATCCCGAGGCGTTCTTCCCCGAGAAGGGTGGATCGACGCGCGAGGCGAAGAAGATCTGCTTGACGTGTGAAGTGCGCACCGACTGTCTGGAGTCGGCCTTGGCCAATGACGAACGGTTCGGGATCTGGGGCGGCCTGTCGGAGCGGGAGCGCCGCAAGTTGAAGAAGCGCGCCGTCTAACTGACCCACCGCCCCGGCGGTTAGGGTGGACCGCCGTGAAGTCAGCCCCGTTGGTCGTTGCGCTGATTGTCAGCCACGACGGAGCCCGCTGGCTCCCTCAGGTGATTGAGGGCGTGCGCGCGCAGTCCGCACCACTTCGCCGAGTCGTGGCGGTCGACACCGGAAGCTTGGACGACAGCCGTCGGCTCCTCACGGCTGCTTTCGGTGCTCAGTCCGTGATTGCCGCGTCCGCGGCCACGTCGTTTCCAGCGGCCGTCACGTTGGGCTTCGACGCAGCGCCCGACGCGGAGTGGCTCTGGATCCTGCATGACGACTCCAGGCC
>JAKFXV010000236.1 GCA_021731205.1 Nocardioides sp.
GCAGCGTGAGCCTCGGCCTCGGTGAGCCCGACCGACGCGATCTGCGGGTGGGTGAAGACCGCCGAGGGCACGAACCGGTGGTCTGCCTCGATCGGGTCCTCCGGACGCAGCACGTTGTGACGCACGACGCGTGCCTCGTGGTTGGCCACGTGCTTGAGGGCCGGGGTGTTGCAGATGTCGCCGAGGGCCCAGATGCCTTCGGCGCTGGTGCGCTGCTGGGCATCCACGACGACCAGCCCCGACTCGTCGAGCTTGACCCCTGCGACCTCGACCGCGAGGCGGTCGGTGTTGGCCGTGCGCCCCACCGCCAACAGCAACTCGTCGACCTCCACCGCCCCAGTCGTCCCGTCGGCGTGCGTGATGTGCAGCACGATGCCCGTCGCCGTCGGCTCCACCCCGGTGAGCCCCGAGCTCAGGTGCAGGTCCCAGCGCTCGCCGGCCGAGCGGGTGAACGCACGCGCGACGTCGTGGTCGTGATGGTTGAGCAGCACGTCGTGGCGGTGGATCTGGGTCACCTGTGAGCCGTACGCCGCGAACACGTGCGCGAACTCGCAACCGATGAACCCGCCCCCGATGATGCCGAGGCGGGCCGGCAGCTCGTCGAGCCGCATCACGGTGTCGCTGGTGTGATAGCCGACCTGCTCGAGGCCCGGCACCGGTGGGACCACCGGCCGGGTGCCGGCCGCGAGCACGATCCGGTCACCGGTGATCCGCGCCTGCGACCCGTCGTGACACGTGATGGCCAGCTCCCGGGGACCGGTGAAGCGCGCCGTGCCGAGGTAGGTGTCGGTCAGTGGCGACTCGACGCGATAGGCACGCCCAGCGGCCTCGATCGGGTCGATCCGGCCGAAGATCCGGTCCCTGATCTGGGGCCAGTCCGCGCCCTGCGACGCGGTGCGGGCACCCAGCCGAGGCCCGTCGGCGGCGTCGACGGCGAGGTCGGCCGGGTAGACGAACATCTTGGTCGGGATGCAGCCGACGTTGATGCAGGTCCCGCCGAACAGGCCCTCCTCGATGAGCGCCACGCGCAGGTCGGCGAACTCGTCGTCGGCGATGTTGTTGCCCGAGCCGGCCCCGATCACGATCACGTCGTAGTGCTGCACGCGGCCTAGCCTAGAAGGCTCAGCACCAGGCGGTAGGCCTCATCCGGGTGCTCCGCGCGCAACAACCCGGCAGCCATCAGCACCGAGTCGTGATCGACCACCACCCGCGGCCGGCGCGGCAGCTGCCAGCCACCCTCCACGTCCGCTCCGAGGCTGCCGGCGAAGACCCGATCGACGACTCCGGGCCGGCCGTGGCGCAACACCCCGCCGGAGCCGACCAGCAACCCGACTTCACGCAGGTCCTGGCCGGTCCGTTCGACGACCCGGCCGTCGGGGCCCACCACGACTCGCGCCCGGCCGGCGTGGCGGCGCAGCGCCAACCCGACGGCGGCCGTGGCGATGGCCTCGTCGATCGCCTCTTCGGCAGGCGTGCCGGGCAAGAAGCCCGGGTCCGCAGCGCGCGCGCCGGCCGCGGCGGCGTACTGCGGTAGTTCGGCGACCTCCACCGTGCTCGGAGCCGACCAGCGCATCCCGAGATCGCCCTCGACGGTGCGGGTGACGGGCGTTGTCGCCACCACTTCGCGAGCCAGTCCGGCGTCCTCGGGGTCCAGCGCCACGACGCTGTGCACGTCGGTGGTCGCACCGCCGACATCCACCACGACGACGTCTCCCGCGCCGGGCCGGGTCTCGTCCAGGCCTCTGGCCAGCAATTCGACCCCCGTCAGCACGACGTCGGGTGTAGCGCCCCGGACCATCGCGACGAACCGGTTGCTCGCGCTGAGGTGCTTGCCGCCGATGACATGGGCGAGGAACATCTCACGGATCGCCGCGCGAGCGCTCTCGGGCGCGAGCACTCCGATGCGGGGCACCACGTTGGCGGCGACGACGCGGGGTACGCCGCCCTCGCCCAGGATCGTTTCGGCCGCCGCCTCGCGGTTGCCGGCCACCACGACCGGGCCGGGCCACCGCGCCTCCGCAAGGGCCGTTGCCCAGGCTTCGATCGCGGTGCGGTTGCCGCCGTCGGTGCCGCCGGTGAGCAGCACGATGTCGGGTTCGCTCGCCACCAGTTCGGCCAGGCCAGCTCCGCGACTGGCGGCGAGCACCGCCACGACCTTGCCGCCGCTGGACAGCGCGACCCTGCGGCCGGCCTCCGCGGTGACCAGGTCCTCGTTGCCGAGCACGGCGATCCGCAACCCACCTCCGGCGCTGGAGCACGCGTAGACCGGCGCCAGAGCGACTCGTGGGTCGGCTGTAGCGAGGGCCGAGCGGCACCCCTCGTAGCCGTCGAGGACATCGGTCTCGACGGTGGTCCGATGGGAGGCCGAGCCGACGACGCGGCCCGCGTCGAGATCCACGACGTAGGCCTTGGTGAACGTCGACCCGAAGTCGACACACACCACGACCCCGCTGGTTGAGGAGCGACCCCCGGTGGTTGAGGAGCGAGCGCTAGCGAGCGTCTCGAAACCCGTCTCGAAACCCGTTGAGGGACTCACTAGCCCAGCGCGCGGTCGAGATCGCCGAGCAGATCGTCGACGCTCTCGATGCCGACGCTGAGCCGGATCAGATCGTCGGGCACCTCCAGCGCGGTGCCGGCGACTGACGCGTGCGTCATCTGGCCCGGGTGCTCGATCAGGCTCTCGATTCCGCCGAGCGACTCCGCCAGCGTGAAGATCTCGGTGCGGCCGCACACGTCGAGCGCTTGCTGCTTCCCGCCGGTCACCCGGAACGACACGATGCCGCCGTACCGCTTCATCTGACGGCTCGCCGTGGCATGACCCGGGTGCCCGGGGAGCCCGGGATAGATCACTTCAGCAACGCGGGGGTGAGCAGCGAGGAACTCCACCACCCGCTCGGCGTTGTCGCAGTGGCGGTCCATCCGGACGGCGAGCGTCTTGAGCCCGCGCAGGGTCAGCCAGGCATCGAACGGGCCGGCGACCGCGCCGATCGCGTTGTGATGGAAGGCGACCCGATCGGCCACGTCGAGGTCACGGACCACCAGTGCCCCGCCCACCACGTCGGAGTGGCCGCCGACGTACTTCGTGGTCGAGTGCACGACGACGTCGGCCCCCAGGGTGAGCGGCTGTTGGAGGTACGGCGACGCGAAGGTGTTGTCGACGACCAGCAGGGCGCCGGCGTCGTGCGCGATGCCGGCGAGCGCCTCGATGTCGCCGATGGTGAGCAGCGGGTTGGTCGGGGTCTCCACCCAGACCAACCTGGTGCGGCCGGGCACGATCGCCGCTCGGACCGCGTCGGCATCGCTCACCGTCGCGGCGCTGTGGCTCAGCCCCCAGGGTCGCTCGACCTTGTCGAAGAGCCGGAAGGTGCCGCCGTACGCATCATCGGGGAGCACGACGTGATCGCCCGGCGCGCACAGCGCCCGGACCAGGGTGTCCTCGGCAGCGAGACCGCTGGCGAAGGCGAAGCCGCGCTCCCCCTCCTCGAGAGCGGCCAGGGTTGCCTGGAGGGCGTCGCGAGTGGGGTTGGCGGAGCGGGAGTACTCATAGCCGCCGCGCAGCCCGCTCACGCCGTCTTGTTTGTAGGTGCTGGTGGCGTAGATCGGCGGGATCACGGAGCCTGTCGCGGCGTCGGGCTCGTAGCCCGCA
>JAKFXV010000238.1 GCA_021731205.1 Nocardioides sp.
GTTGTGGGCCGCCTTCATTGCTGAAGACGCGACCCTGGTGGAGGTCAACCCGTTGGTGCGACTCGCAGACGGACACCTCGAGGCGCTGGACGGCAAGGTCACCCTGGACGGGAATGCGGACTTCCGGCACCCGGATCACGCGGCGTACGAGATCACCGAGGACGTCGACCCGCGCGAGCTGCTGGCGGCCGACAAGGGTCTGAACTACGTCAAACTCGACGGTTCGGTCGGCATCATCGGCAACGGCGCCGGACTGGTCATGTCGACGTTGGACGTGGTGGCGTATGCCGGCGAACGGCATGGCGGCGTCAAGCCCGCCAACTTCCTCGATATCGGCGGTGGCGCCTCGGCCCAGGTGATGGCCGATGGCCTGGCGATCATCCTCGGCGACCCGCAGGTCGAGAGTGTGTTCGTCAATGTCTTCGGTGGCATCACGGCCTGCGACGCAGTCGCGGATGGCATCGTGCACGCCTTGGAGATCCTGGGCGCCGAAGCAGGCGGGGCGAACAAGCCGCTGGTCGTGCGTCTGGACGGGAACAACGTCGAGGAAGGGCGGCGCATCCTGCGGGAGGCGAACCACCCGCTCGTCACCATGGTCGACACCATGGACGGGGCGGCCGACAAGGCCGCCGAACTGGCGTACGCCGCTGCCGGCGCCTGACCCTGTGACTGCGAGAAGAGGAATTCGAACGTGGCAATCTTTCTGACCGAGTCCAGCAAGGTCGTCGTCCAGGGGATGACCGGCTCCGAGGGCATGAAGCACACCACCCGCATGCTCGCCTCGGGTACGGACATCGTCGGTGGGGTCAACCCGCGCAAGGCCGGCGAGACTGTCGAGATCGAGGGCCGGGCGATCCCGGTGTTCGGCACCGTGGCGGACGCCATGGCCGCCACCGGTGCCGACGTCTCCGTCGTCTTCGTGCCACCGGCGTACACGTTGGCCGCAGTCAACGAAGCCACCGATGCGGGCATGCCGCTGGTGGTGGTGATCACCGAAGGCGTGCCGGTCCACGACACCGCCCACTTCTTCGCCTACGCACAATCCAAGGGCACCCGGATCGTTGGTCCGAACTGCCCGGGCCTGATCAGCCCCGGCAAGTCCAATGCGGGCATCATCCCGGCCGACATCACGGGCCCGGGTCGAGTCGGCCTGGTCTCGAAGTCGGGGACGTTGACCTATCAGATGATGTTCGAACTCGCCGACTTCGGCTTCTCCACGGCGGTGGGCATCGGTGGTGACCCGATCATCGGCACCACGCACATCGATTGCCTGGAGGCGTTCGAGAACGACCCGGACACCGACGCGATCATGATGATCGGCGAGATCGGCGGAGATGCCGAGGAGCGCGCGGCGGCGTACATCAAGGACCACGTCACCAAGCCCGTCGTCGGGTATGTCGCCGGCTTCACGGCGCCGGAGGGCAAGACGATGGGCCACGCCGGGGCGATCGTCTCCGGTTCTTCGGGCACGGCCGCGGCTAAGCAGGAGGCGCTCGAGGCGGTCGGCGTCAAGGTCGGCAAGACGCCATCGGAGGCTGCCGCACTGATGCGGGCGATCCTCGCGAGCTAGCCATCTGGTGACTCCGATGACGCGGCGCTTCGGTTTGCTCGCTCACCACGACTTCCGACAGCTCTTCTGTGCCGACGTCGTCAGCCAGTGCGGCACTCAACTGTCACTGCTCGCGCTGCCGGTGCTCGCCGTGCGCCAGTTGGGCGCCAACGAACTCCAGATGGGCGTGCTCACCGCCTTCGAGACGCTGGCCTTCTTGGTGATCGGGTTGCCTGCTGGCGCGTGGGTTGACCGTTGGAGCAAGCAGCGGGTGCTGATCGCGAACGATCTGCTGCGCGCTGCAGCGCTCGCCACGGTGCCCATCGCGTGGTGGCTTGACGTCCTCACGTTGCACCAGATGTACGCCGTCGCTCTTGTCGTCGGCGTCAGCACCGTGTTCTTCGATGTGGCCTATCAGTCCTACCTGCCAGAGCTGGTCCCGTCCGCCTCGATCAGTGAGGGGAACGCCAAGCTGCAGTCCGCCGAATCCGTCGCGCATGTCGCCGGTCCGGCCCTGGGAGGGGCGTTGATCAAGGCCGTCGGCGCGCCGTGGGCCGTCCTCATCGACGCGGTGAGCTTCATTGGATCCGCGATCTTCGTGACCCGGATCCGCCACGTCAGCGTCCCTCCGCCCCAGGTCGTGGACCGCTCGCTGCGCCGTGAGATCGCCGAGGGCCTCAGCTTCGTCATCCGGCACCCGCTACTGGCGCGGATCGCGGCCTGCACGTCGATCAGCAATCTGTTCGGGTCGATGGCCGGCGCCTTGATCGTGCTGTTCGCCCTGCGCGATCTCGAGTTGAGCGAGGCGGTCTTGGGGCTGAGCTTCTCGGCGGGTGCGGTGGGTGGGCTGCTGGGGGCGTTCATGTCCGGCCGGCTCATCGGCTGGCTCGGCGAAGGCCGCGCCATCCCGTTCTCGGCTGCGGCCATCGTCCCCGGCGGTGCGCTGCTGGCCGTGGCTGGCTCGACCGTGCTGGGTTGGGAGATCCCGGCCGTCCCCGCCCTGATCTGTTCCTCGCTGATCTTCACCTTCGGGGTGGTCGTCTACAACGTCGCCCAGGTGAGCTTCCGACAGCGGTTGTGCCCCCAGCCGTTGCTCGGTCGCATGAACGCATCGATGCGGTTCTTCGTGTGGGGCACGATGCCGATCGGAGCCCTCGCCGGTGGTGTCATGGGCACCTACTGGGGCATCCGACCGGTGCTGTGGATCAGCGTGGTCGGCTACGCCGTGGCCGTGGTGCCGGTTGCGTTGTCGCCGTTGATCCGCATGCGCGACCTGCCGGCCGAGCGCGACCAGCACGCCGAGGCGCCCTAGCCGGGTGGCAGGTTCCGTGGCAGCGACGGCAGCCGCTCCAGCGCACGAGCCGACAGCGCCTCGAACGCGCCGGGCTCCATATCGGCCCCGGGGGCGGCCACGAATCCGAGCTGGGCAACCCGGTTGCGATGCCGCATGATCGCCACCAGGAACTTCAGCGACTGTTGGTCGGAGACCTCGGTGCTGACCTCCCAGACGTCGAGCTCGCTGACGGGCGTCTCGACCCGGTCCAGCTTGGTGACCGTCGTGCCGAGGTCGTTCTCCTCGCAGCCGGAGATCTTCTCGCGCACCTGCGCCACGAACTCGAGTGCCTGCTTCTGATTGCGTACGACGCCCACGGTCTCGGTCAGGCCGAACTGGTCGGGGAGCTCCGCATCGGTGATCAGGAAGGTCCGGCTGAGGTTTGCCGTGATGGGCGGCTGGCTGAACGAGGTCTGGTCGCACCGTGACGCGGCGACGTTCAGCGAGGTCGGCTCGGCACCGGTTCCGACCCAGGGTGCGGTGACGACCCCGACCGGAGGTAGGTCGACCTCGCTGATCAGCCCCGGGGCTCCACCCACGTCGATCGGCCGAGTGGTGCGTCGAGTCGGCGGTGCCGCACAGGTGGCCGATCCCGGTGTCCCGCAGATGTCGTTGACCGAGGCCGCCAGCAACGAGGTCACGGAGTTCGCCGCCGCCTGTCGGCCTTCGATCGTCGCAATCGTCGTCGTGGTGACCTGACCCGTGCGAGCGATCCCGACCGTGAGCGTCTGCACCGGTTCGTTCCACGAGCGCAAG
>JAKFXV010000162.1 GCA_021731205.1 Nocardioides sp.
GCGCTACATTTCCGGGCGGCTGGCAGAACCCGAAGAGATCGCGGGCGCGGCGGTGTTCCTGGCGGGGCCGGACAGCTCGTTCATTACCGGCGCGGTTCTTGCCGCGGATGGTGGCGCGACTGCGCTGTGATCAGCGGTCGAGGGTGACCACAGCGGCGCCGGTGGCCGCGATCGTGGCTCGCTCCGGTGAACCGGGGAACGCGATCGGCAGGTCAAGTGGTGCACGGATCTCCACCGTCACGGTGTCCGTGCCGACCTGTACCTCGTACGCCAGTCCTGGATACCGCTGGTGCGCGCCGGTCGAGGTCAGGTAGGCCCGGATCGCCCGGTGCGCGGACTCCGCGACCAGTTCGACGCGGACGCCGTCGAGGCCACGCGTGTAGACCTCGATCCCCTGCGCACCGCCATCCGCACCGGCCAACGCCGCCCCGTCCGCAAGATTGTCGAGTCCCTGCCGCTGGAGATAGGCAGCGGATGCATCGACGACGACCGCCACGGCCACCATCAAGATCACCGCGAACCCGACGATGAGGACGGTCAGCTGTCCAGCCTCATCCCGCGGCGCCTGTCGCCGGTCGCTCACGACCCCTCCCGGAACTCGCCGTACGGCACGACGTGCGACGCATCGAGGCGGAAGCTGGGCGTGCCGCCTCCCAAGACCTCCGGCAGCAGCGGCAGGTCCACCCGGGAGGTGATCGTCACCGTGATGCGGGATCCGCCCACCTGGCAGCGTGAGGGATCGGGGCTACAGGCGATGTCGAGGTCGAGGGCCGCATCCGCGAGCCCCTGGTCAGCGAAGGCGAGCCGCGCGGCCGCGACCGCGTCCGTGCGACCGCGCTCTTCGGTCGGCGCCAAGGCGTAGGCCCGCGCGGCGCCTCGGGCCGCGGCGCTGACGGCGAACGCGCCGCGCTGCACTTCGAACACGGACAGCAGGACGTAGACCAGGGGCACCAGCAGCAACAGCCCGAGCCAGATGAACTCCACCAGCGCCGTCCCACTGTCGCCGCGCGCGGGCAGGTGGGTCGTCATCACTTCTCCTCCTCCACAGCGTGCCCGTTCACGACCAGGCTCAGCCCCGGACCCCACAGCCCGAGCGGCGGAACCTCGGCTCGCACAGTCACCAGCACGCCCGGCGCACCGTTGACAAGGGTGGCTGCGGAGCTCACATCGGTCGCGTAGCTCCCGGCCAAGGCATGGCCGATCTCGGCTCGCGTCTTTGCGACGCCGTCGGCCGGCCCGCGATCGAGCGTGGCGGCGTACCGGGCGCCCTCGACTGCCGCGGAGGTGAGGGTGTTGCGTACATGGAGCACCAGAGCAACCTGGAGAATGCCGAGCACCAACGGGATCAACACGAGCATCACGAGCACGAAGTCAACGACGGCCGAACCCCGTTCGGCGCGCCGCGACCTGCCAAGCACCCTCAGCCGCCCACCGAACTCAGGGCCTGCTCCAGCAGAGACTGGAGTCGGTCGCCCGCGACTGCCCATAGAGCCCCCACCAGGCCCGCCGTCATCACGGTGATGAGCACCCAGCCGGGGACGTCGCCGCGCTCGTCGCGAAGTCGCGGTTCTCGTGCCGCTTCGAGCCATCGGCTCCATCCATATGTTCCTGAGTCCACTTTCGTTCTCCTTTGTCGGGTGCCTACGTCATGGTGTGGTCAGAGTCAGTCCGACCACTCCTGGCCAGAACGCGAACAGGACGGTCACCGGCAGGATCAGGAACACCACCGGCACCATCATCGCCACTTCTTTGCGGGCGGCCGTCTCGATGAGTTCTCGGCGGCCGGCTTCGCGAACGTCGGCTGCCTGAGCATGGAGGACCTCGGACAACGGGGTGCCACGCTCCACGGCCACCGCTATCCCCTGTGCGAAGCGAGCCACGGCCGGGAGACCGGTCTCAGCAGCCATCCGATCGAAGGCGCCAGCAACGGTTTCTCCGGTCCTGATGGAGGCGAGGACTCTCGCAAGTTCGCTCGACAACTCACCACGGCTGCGTCGTACGACTCGATCAAGGGCTGCCACCGGACCCTCGCCAGCCGCAACAGCCAGCGCTAGTAGTTCGGCCAGCGCCGGAAACTCCGTGAGCATGCGGCGTTCGCGAGTCCGCACTTGCGCGGTCAGGCGGTTCTCCCGCAGCAGCACGCCCGCAGCGAACGCAGTCAGACACACGACGAGCGAGCCAAGGGAGCCGTCGGGGTTGCGGGCAGCCTCGAGCAGAGCCACTGCCGCAGTGGCAGCGAACCCCACTAACCCCCAAACGACCTGCTCAGCCCGGAACTCCCGCACGGATGTGTCCAGCCCGGCTCGGCGAAGGCGGCGTTCGATCGAGGCTGATCCCCCGAGCAGGCGGTCGATGAGCTCACCACCAGAGGCCAGAGACGGACCCAACACCTGCCGCACGCTCTCTGACCCCAACCACCGCGATCCATCCCGCTGGAGCCGGGTCGACGGCCCCCCGTGCCAGCGTCGCGGCCGGTCGCGGAGGTAAGGCATCACGCGACCAGCAAGACTCGGACGTCGGATCGCGACGACTCTGCTGAACACGAGCAGCAGCCCCGCACCAGCCAGGCCTCCGAGCGCGGCGCCCCACCATCCGGCGGTCACGAGAGAATCCTTCGATCGCGAGGCAGCTGCCCGATGCGCAGCATCAATCGGTACGCCAGCACACAGGTCAACGCGCCGGACGCCAAGATGACGGCGCCTAGAGGAGAGGCGTAGCGCTGGATCACGTCGGACTGGAAGCAGAGCATCAACAAGACGAGCCATGGCGCGGCGACCGCCAGTCGAGCACCGTTAACGGTCCAGGCCTGACGCGCCTCCATCTCAGAACGCGTGCGCTCATCGTCGCGTAGGAAGCCGGACAGATTGCGCAAGAGTCGGCCCAGATCACCACCGCCCACTTCGCGTGCGACCCGTAGCCCCTCCACGACTCGATCGCCCACTGGGTCCGCCAGCCGCTCCTTCAACGCGTCGAGTGAGTCCCCGAAGCGTCCAGTGACCTGATAGTCGAGGGCGAATCCCGCAAAGGCGGGCCGCAGTGGCTGAGGGCCACGTTCACCGAGCGCGCCCAGCGCGTCAGGCAGCGACATTCCTGATCGCACGGCCGAGACGAGGTTGTCCACGGCATCGGGCCACACCTGGGCGAACTCGCGTTGCCTGCGTCGCGCACGGGATCCCACGACGGCCAGGGGGAGGTAACCCGACCAGCATCCGAAGGCCAGCGCGACCGGCGCCGCCCCTGACACGACCTGGATGACCGCGAAGCCGACGAGCGCGAGTGCTGCGCTCGCCGCGAGCACGCTTGTCGTCGACACCGAACCCATGCCGGCCCGGCTCAGCAACTGGGCGAGCCGTCTCGGGGGTCGGACCTCGGAGTCGACTCCACGCGGGAAGCTGATGGACCACCAGATCAACAGCACACCCGCGCCCACACCTAGGCCGATCAACGCTCCCATCACGCGCCCCCGCGGGCCACGCCGGCAAGAAGCCGATGAATGTCGACACCGATCCGCTCGAATCGTTCGGGGCGGGCGGGCATGCCAGACGCTCGACGCAAGGTCGACCCGACCCGCTGGAAGATCGGCTCGATCTCGATGATGTCGTTCTCGACCCGTCCCGGGACCTGTCTC
>JAKFXV010000064.1 GCA_021731205.1 Nocardioides sp.
GACCAATCTCGTCGAGGCCGTGGACTATCTCTCGCGGCTCACCTCTCATCGAGTGGCGACGGACGCGCCACTGGTCCGGGTCGGTGGCGAGCAGGCGGTCGTGCGCGCTGCCGTGGTCCGCGACGGCCGGCGTGCGACGTTGGAGGTGGAGATCAATCCCGGGCGCGCCAACCGAGCTCGGGTCAACAAGGCACCGCTCGCCCGCACCCGTGAGCTGGCCGGGCTCGTGCGGACCGTCCTGTTCAGCCCCGACGACCTTGCGCTCGTCAAGGGTGATCCGTCGGAACGCCGGGAGTTCCTGGACGACCTGCTGGTCCAGCGCACCCCGCGACTGGCCGGGACCCGGGCCGACTACGACCGGGTGCTGCGACAACGCAACTCGCTGCTCAAGACGCTGCGCGGCGGACGGCGGGACCACGAGGAGCACACCCAGTCGACCCTTGCGGTGTGGGACACCCACCTGATCGAGCTGGGAAGCGAACTGGTGAGCGAGCGGTTGGCCCTGATCGATGCCCTCCGGCCGCACCTGAGGGCGGCGTACCACTCGGTCGCGCGCGGCGCCATCCGCGAGGATGCCGAGCTCGAATATCGCTCCGCGATCCTCGGCGAGGAGCCCGGAGCTCATCCCCGTGTCACCCGGCCGGACGTGGCGCGAGCTCTCGAAGCCGAGCTGGCCCGACGGCACCGCGACGAGCTGGAGCGCGGCCTGACCCTGGTGGGCCCGCACCGGGACGACGCCCTCTTCACCCTCGGCGATGAGGAGCACCGGCTGCCGGTCAAGGGCTACGCGTCGCACGGCGAGTCGTGGTCGTTCGCCCTGGCGCTCAAGTTGGCGTCGTACGAACTGTTGCGCGCGGAGGGCGATGACCCGATTCTGATTCTCGATGACGTGTTCGCCGAGCTCGACGCCGAGCGCCGCGACCAGCTCGCTGTGCTGGTGTCCGGCGCGGAGCAGGTGCTCGTGACCGCGGCCGTCGCGGACGACGTGCCGGCGGCCCTGGCCGGCGCCCGGTTCGAGGTGGCGGGAGGAAAGGTGGAACGTGTCCACGGCTGAGGGTGCGGGTGATGCACCGGCCGAGCAGCCGACGCCGGAGGGCCTGGAGCTGGCCAAGACGCTGGCCCGCTCGGTGGTCGCCCGTGGGGTGCCCGATTCGGGCAAGGGCGGTGCACGGGGAGCCCGATCGCGCGGCACCTCGGCCTCGCGTCGCGGTGGCAAGGCGAGGGTGTCGGGTGCCCACCCCGACGAACGCGACCCACAGACCCTCGACGTCGTCCTCGGCCGGCTGGTGGCCGACCACGGGTGGGAGGTCGATCTGCGGGTGCAGGGGATCTTCGGGCGCTGGGCCGAGCTGGTCGGCGCTGACGTGGCTCGCCACACCACGCCCGAGTCCTTCGAACGCTCGGGGGCGGACGGCGGCACGTTGGTCGTCCGCACGGACTCGACGGCGTGGGCCACCGAGATGCGGCTGTTGAGCCCGAGCGTGATCCACCGGCTCAACCTCGAGCTGGGCCACGGCACGGTGGGCTTGATCGACGTCCGGGGACCACATGCTCCGTCGTGGAAGAAGGGGCGGCTGTCGGTTCGCGACGGTCGCGGCCCGCGCGACACCTACGGCTGACCAGCAGGGCCGGGGCCGGGCGCGGCTGGGTGCCGAAATGGCCGCTCAGCAGCTTTCGGGCCTGTATAGGGACTCACCCGCGCGCTGCTAGCGCTTCCCAGCGGCGGTTACTGGCCGCTCAGAGGGCAATTTATCCACAGATCACCCCCCACGCGGCCCATGGCACGTGAAATGCGGGCCCTAGCGGGTAGGATCGCCATGTGGTCGTCGGCTTCCGCAAGCGACGGCCAGCGCCATGTAGAACGCCATGTAGAACGCAGGCAGAACGCCTGGCAGAAACGTCTTGACCAGGACCCGGTGAGCTCCGGGTCGCCGCATCATGAAGGGGTCCGCGTGAGCGACGACAGCACTGTCGAGTCCACCGCCACGATCAACACCGCTCCCCCCGAGGGCACCGAGTACGACGCCAACTCCATCCAGGTCCTCGAGGGCCTGGAGGCGGTGCGCAAGCGCCCCGGCATGTACATCGGCTCCACGGGGGAGCGGGGGCTGCACCACCTGATCTGGGAGATCGTCGACAACTCCGTCGACGAGGCCCTGGCCGGGTTCTGCACGCGGATCGTGGTGACGTTGCAGGCCGATGGTGGCGTGCGGGTGGAGGACAACGGTCGCGGCATCCCCACCGACATCCACCCCACCGAGGGCATCCCGGCGGTGACGATGGCACTCACCCTGTTGCACGCCGGCGGCAAGTTCGGCGGCGGCGGCTACAAGGTCTCGGGCGGCTTGCACGGGGTCGGCGTCTCGGTCGTCAATGCGCTCTCGAGCACGCTGATCGTCGAGGTCAAGAACCGCGGTCACCTGTGGCGTCAGTCGTTCAGCCTGGGCGTCCCCGACGGCGACCTCGAACAGGTCCGGGAACTGACGCCCGACGAGTCGACCGGGACCACGGTCATCTACTGGGCCAGCGCCGACATCTTCGAGACCACGACGTACTGCCTGGAGACGATCACCCACCGGTTCCGGGAGATGGCGTTCCTCAACAAGGGCCTGGAGATCGTGCTGCGTGACGAGCGTCCGGCGGCGGCCGATCTGGCCGACGCGGTGGAGGACTCCACCATCGATGCCTCGATCGACCAGGCGGGCGGCGATGCATTGCGGCGCGGCGCGGGTGGGGGCATCGAGCGGACCTTCAAGTACGACCGCGGCCTGGTCGACTACGTCGAGCACCTCAACCGCCGCAAGCAGGTGGCCAACCCGTCGATCATCTCCTTCGAGGCCAACCACGCCGGGGCCGGAGACCTGAGCCTCGAGATCGCGATGCAGTGGAACACCAGCTACACCGAGTCCGTGCACTCCTTCGCCAACACCATCAACACCCATGAGGGCGGCACCCACGAGGAAGGCTTCCGTTCGGCGCTGACCAGCTTGATCAACAACTGGGGTGAGACCTGGAACCTGATCAAGAAGAAGGAGGACCGGGTTTCCGGTGACGACGCGCGAGAGGGCTTGACCGCGATCATCTCGATCAAGCTGGGCGAGCCGCAGTTCGAAGGTCAGACGAAGACGAAGCTCGGCAACACCGAGGCCAAAGGGTTCGTCCAGAAGATCGTCAACGACCAGCTTGGCGCGTGGCTGGAGCAGAACCCTGCCGAAGGCCGCGACATCGTACGCCGAGCCCAGGCCGCGGCCGCGGCCCGGATCGCGGCCCACAAGGCCCGCGATCTGGCCCGCTCCCGCAAGGGCCTCCTCGGTGGCGGAGGACTGCCCGGCAAGCTGTCGGACTGTCAGTCGACGAACCCCGAGGAGTGTGAGGTCTTCATCGTCGAGGGTGACTCGGCCGGCGGTTCGGCCCGTCAGGGCAGGGATCCTCGGATCCAGGCGATCTTGCCGATCCGCGGCAAGATCCTCAACGTCGAGAAGGCCCGGATCGACAAGGTGCTGGCCAACACCGAGGTCCAGGCGATCATCTCGGCCCTCGGCACCGGCGTACACGACGAGTTCAACCTCGAGAAGCTGCGATATCACAAGGTCGTGCTGATGGCCGACGCCGACGTCGACGG